>JACMKN010000082.1 GCA_014380135.1 Deltaproteobacteria bacterium | reverse complement strand
TCGATTCGGCCGCCCAGGATGTGCAGGCGGCCATCTCCAAGGCGGCCCGCCAGCTCCCCCAGGACATGCCCAGCCCCCCCTCCTCCCCGAAAGTCAACCCGGCCGACCAGCCGGTGCTCTACCTGGCCCTGAGTTCTCCGACGCTGCCGCTGTCGGAGGTGAACGAATTTGCCGATACGATCATCGCGCCGCGCATCTCGATGATCAATGGTGTGGCCCAGGTGCAGGTCTTCGGTTCCCAGAAATATGCGGTGCGGGTACAGCTGGATCCCAAGGCCTTGCTGAGCAGGAAGATCGGTCTGGACGAGGTGGCGGCAGCGCTGGGCAAATGGAACGTGAATCTGCCGACCGGCGGCTTGCAGGGTGCCAAACAGGCCTTTACCATACAGGCCACCGGTCAGTTGTATGATGCGGAGGCCTTCAAGCCGCTGATTGTGGCCTACCGAGGTGGCGCAGCGGTGCGTCTCCAGGATATCGCCATTGTTTCCAACAGCGTCGAGAACGATAAGATTGCGGCCTGGTACAATACCAAAGGGGTCTCGACCCGGGCCATCGTTCTGGCCATCCAGCGTCAGCCCGGTACCAACACCATCGAGGTGGTGGACAGCATCAAACAGCAGATGCCCGGTTTCCGCAGCCAGCTGCCCGGCGCGGTCGAGCTGAACACTCTCTTCGACCGCACCGACACGATCCGTGAATCGGTGATGGACGTCAAGTTCACGCTGCTGCTGACGATTGCGCTGGTGATCCTGGTAATTTTCCTCTTTCTGCGCAATCTTTCCGCCACGATCATTCCCAGCCTGGCGCTGCCGCTCTCGATCATCGGCACCTTTGCGGCCATGTATGCCCTGGGTTTCTCGGTCAACAACATCACGCTGATGGCGCTGACCCTGTCGGTCGGTTTCGTGGTTGACGATGCCATCGTCATGCTGGAGAACATCGTCCGCCACATGGAGCAGGGCGAATCGCCCGTTGATGCGGCACACCGTGGATCGAAAGAGATCGGCTTCACGATCATATCAATGACGATTTCGCTGGTGGCGGTCTTCATCCCGATCCTCTTCATGGCCGGCATGCTGGGGCGGATGCTGCACGAGTTCGCTGTGACCATCACCATTGCCATCCTGATCTCCGGGGTCGTGTCGCTGACCCTGACTCCCATGCTCTGCAGCCGCTTCCTGAAACCGCCCAATAAAGAGAAGCATGGCCGGCTGTACAATTTCATGGAACGCTTCTTTAACGGCATGCTGCAGCTGTATGAACGGTCGCTGTCAAAGGTACTCCGCTTCCGGCGCACAACGGTGGCGATTACATTTGTCATGACGATCATCACGGTCTGGCTCTTCACCCGAATGCCGATGGGACTGCTCCCTCCCGGTGATATCGGGGCCATCTTTGCGATCACCGAGGGCGCCCAAGGGGTGTCTTTCGAGGAGATGAAGGCTCAGCAGAACAAGCTGATGCAAATCGTGCTGCAGGAGCCGAATGTGGAAGCCTTCATGTCGTCGGTCGGATCCGCCGGGACGCGGGTCGGTTCCAACAGCGGTTTCATGTTCATGAAGCTCAAGCCGCGCCACCAGCGCAAACTCAGCGCCGAACAGATCATCCAGAAGCTGCGCCCCAAGGTCATGGCGGTGCCGGGCATCATGATGTTCATGCAGAATCCGCCCCCCATCCGGCTGGAGACGACCCTCTCCAAGGCCCAGTACCAGTTCGTGCTGCAGAGCCCGGATACCGACGAACTATACCGGCAGGCAGCCGCTTTTGAAATGAAGGTGCGCGGACTGACGATGCTGCAGGATGTGACCAGCGATCTGCAGATCATGAACCCCCAGGTCAATCTGGATATCGACCGTGATCGGGCCGCGGCGCTGGGGGTTACCGCCCAGCAGGTTGAAGACACCCTCTATTCGGCCTATGGCTCCCGGCAGGTCTCCACCATCTACTCCCCCACCAACCAGTACCAGGTGGTCATGGAGCTGGAACCCCAGTACCAGCTCGATCCGGCCGCCCTGGGGTTGTTGTATGTCCGCTCCGGCAGCGGCCAGCTGGTGCCGCTGTCGTCGCTGGGCACGTTGAAAAACAACCTGGGGCCCCTGACGGTCAACCATCTGGGACAGATCACCGCGGTAACCATATCGTTCAACCTCAAGCCGGATGTCCCGCTGGGGGATGCGGTGGCGGCTATCGAGAAGGAGGCCAAAGCACTGCCGTCCTCCATAACGACCGGTTTTCAGGGCTCTGCCCAGGTCTACCAGGCCTCCACCAAGGGACTGGCGCTGCTGCTGATCATTGCAATTATTGTTATTTATATCGTGCTCGGCATCCTGTATGAGAGCTATATCCACCCGTTGACGATCCTCTCCGGCCTGCCGTCGGCCGGTTTCGGGGCTCTGATTACGCTGCTGATCTTCGGCAAGGACCTCAACCTGTACTCCTTTGTCGGCATCATCATGCTGGTGGGTATCGTCAAGAAGAACGCCATCATGATGATCGACTTCGCCCTGGAGGCCCAGCGCTCCGAAGGCAAGACGCCGATGGAGGCCATCTATCAGGGCTGCCTGGTCCGTTTCCGTCCGATCATGATGACGTCCATGGCGGCCCTGATGGGCACGCTGCCGATCGCGATCGGCCTGGGAGCCGGAGCCGGTGCCGAAGGGCGCCGCGGTCTGGGCCTGGCCGTTGTCGGCGGATTGCTGGTGTCGCAGTTGCTGACGCTGTACATCACGCCGGTTGTTTATTATTATATGGACCGTTTACAATCGTGGGCTCTGCTGCGCTTTAAAAAACCTGTAGATATGGGCTGAATTGCCGATGAATTGTAATGACACTGTCGCGAAAACAGAAGAATATGCTCATGAGGTAATGAAGTGGCAAAAACGGTAGAGTTGAAAATTCCTGACGATATTGAATTCCGGGTCATCGGCAATGCCTTCGGCCTGTTGATCGCTTCAGCCGGCCTGCTGGCCGGAGCCATGGTTCAGCAGCGCAGTATCGACTATTGGCTGGAGGATATTGTACCCCTGCTGTTGGTTGCATGGCTCGGGTTCAGGCTTTTCAGGAACCTGTTGTCAACATGGACCGCCTACAGGGATGCCCCGCCGCCGCGCCCGCGAAATCATTCCAATGCAACAACCGTCACCCCGGAACAGGTCATAATGGGGCAGATTCCCGCCAGAACTGTTCCCACGCCCGAGCAGGTCGTCGAAGAGGTTGCAAAACGCCTGGATGCCAAAAAGGCTGAAGCGGAAAGAAGGAACAAATTCACGAAATGACGGGAATTATGTCGGAACCCAAAAAACTTACTCTTGAAAATGTAGCGTACATGCTTGAACGGCGCGGGCTGTTGTCAAAAGAGCAGCTCGCGGATGTCCTGAAACGTGGCAGGGCGCAGGAACAGCGCCTTTATTCCCATCATCATTCCGGAGCTTCCCGTCGCACCCATACCGGTGCCGAGATGGCTTCTCCTGCCGAGGTCATTGCTTCATTCAATCTGGAAATTCCGGGAAGTACCGGACATCTGCTGGGCGAGGATGCCATTACCGAAGCGCTGGCCGTTGCTACATCCCTGCCGTACTATAAAATCGATCCGCTCAAGCTGGATCTTAATGTCGTTACCGATTACATCCCGAGACCCTTTGCCCTGAAGAACCTGATCGTTGCCGTTGCAGAGACTGACGGCGTCGTCACCGTCGCGGTTGCCGATCCTTTCAACGAAGCGATTGTCAATGGGCTGGCAACCGCCCGCCGCCTGGAAATACGGCGGGTACTCAGCTCGAAAAGCGATATTCTCAAGATTCTTCGGGAATTCTACGGATTCCGGGCATCGGTAGTGGCGGCCGAGGCGGAGGCTTCCACGTCCGTGGATCTGGGCAATCTGGAACAATTTTTCAAAATCAAGGGTCAACAGGAGTTGGAAGGCACCGACCGGCATGTCGTGTCGGCCGTTGATTTTCTGTTGAACTACTCTTTTGATCAACATGCCAGTGATATCCACATCGAACCCAAGCGGGAAACCTCGCTGATCCGTTTTCGTATCGACGGTGTCATGCATAACATCCATGTTATTCCCAAACCGCTGCATGCTCCGATCGTTTCACGCATCAAGATGCTTTCCCGCATGGATCTGGCCGAAAAACGCCGCCCCCAGGACGGGCGCATCAAGACCAGCTTCAACAACAAGGATATGGAACTGCGTGTGTCAACCGTCCCGGTGGCATTCGGAGAAAAGGTCGTCATCAGGATTTTCGACCCGGATATCTTGCTGCAGGATCTGGACAGCATGGGTTTTTATCCGCGCGAAATGGCGCTTTATAACTCCTTTCTGCGCCGTCCCAACGGCATCATCCTCGTGACCGGTCCGACCGGCAGCGGCAAGACCACCACCCTGTACTCTTCACTCAGGTCGCTTTCATCGCCGGAAATCAATATTGTTACCGTCGAGGATCCGATCGAAATGGTTATGGAAGAATTCAACCAGATCGGCGTTCAGCAGGCGATCGGCGTAAGTTTCGACAGTATTCTGCGAAATATTCTGCGCCAGGATCCCGACATAATCATGATCGGTGAAATCCGTGACCGCGAAACGGCCGAAAATGCTGTTCAGGCCGCCTTGACCGGGCATCTGGTGCTTTCGACGCTGCACACCAATGATGCGGCTTCCACGATCGTTAGATTGCTCGACCTGGGGGTGCCGCCGTTTCTGATATCGGCTACCGTGCTTGGTATCGTTGCTCAAAGGCTGGTACGTAAAATCTGTCCCCATTGTAAAATACCGCGAACTCTTTCCCGGGAGGAGTGCGACTATCTGCAGTTGCCAAAAAAAAACAATACGGTCTGGGAAGGGGAGGGGTGCAAGGATTGTCGCGGTACCGGCTATAAGGGGCGCAGCGGTCTGTTCGTGGTTCTTGACATGAACGAAAGAATGAAGTCGCTGATTACCGCTTCAGTCGAGCTTTCACATGTGGGTGCCGCCGCCCG
>JACMKN010000081.1 GCA_014380135.1 Deltaproteobacteria bacterium | reverse complement strand
GAGCCGTTTTTCAACCGTTCCTTATCTAGCACATATCCGCGAATGGCAAAATCGCGCAACACGCCCGTCGCCCACTGCCGGAACTGAACGGCACGAGATGAATTCACCCGGAAGCCCACGGCAATGATGGCGTCGAGGTTGCAGAAATCCACATTCCTTGCCACCTCCCGATTACCCTCTTTTTGAACTATCCGAAATTTCCGGACAGTTGCCTCCCGGCGCTGCTCCCCGTTTTCATAGATATTCTCCACATGTTCACTGATGGTTCGCACATCTACATCAAACAGCACAGCCATAAGCTTTTGTGTCAGCCAAACCGTTTCATACTCGACGCGAACCTCAATGGTGCCTTCGCCCGCCTGTTTGGTGAAGATCAGGAACTCATGCCTGATCCAGCTATTCCTGCCAGCCTGTTCAGTAATTCAATCACATCCTTAGCATAAAAAGTTCTGTACCGCTGGTGCTTTTCCCGCTGGACCAAAATTTCCTTTTCTTCTAAAAGAGCCAACGCCGCGCTGGCCGACGGGAAGGAAATACCAAGAGCATCCTTGGCCTTGTGCGCTGTCAAAACGGGGGTTCCAAGCATAAGTTCGGGAAACTTGTACAAAACAGATTGGCGGCGCAGACCAAGTCCCGACACAATATCTTTCCACTTCCGGAGGATCGCTCCGAGCCCTAGCGACATGCTGATAGACTCCTGGACAGCAGCATCGACACCAATTGCGAAAAACTTGATCCACTCTGCCCATTTGCCTCGGGTTTGTACCCCTGCCAGCGTGTCGTAATATTCTCTCTGATTATCTTTCAGATAGCCTGACAAATAAACCGTCGGATAACCTTCCGCAGCCAGCATCAGCGGCAGGAGAATACGGCCTACCCTCCCATTGCCGTCGAAAAAAGGATGAATAGTTTCAAATTGTGCGTGAACAACAGCCATGCGGACCACGATCGGTATTTCGATCTGGTCTTCCTCAGCGGGCACATACCGCAGCATCGAGATCAAATCATTCATGCAGTCAGGCACATTGGCAGCCGGCGGAGGAACAAAACGCGCTTGGTCGATTTTGAGTCCACCAATCCAGTTTTGCTTGTCTCTGAATTCACCTGGCGTCCAAATGTAATCAACGCCTGACATAAGCCTGGCATGGAGTTCCTTGACCAATTCACTTGTGAACGCGGTGGTTCCATGCACTCTGACTTGTTGCAGTCCATACTCGAGCGATGTAACGTAATTGAGCGTAACACGGACATCTGGAGGCAGCCCCTCATCGCTGCCCGTGGCCTCGTAGGTCAACAGTTCGTTTATCCCGGAATAGGTTCCCTCTATCTGGCTACTCCGCACAGCTTCGCGCCGGTCTGCTGTCCGCGTGACAAGGTCCGGATTGGGAAGCCCTTCCATTAGGGTTTGAAGGTTGGCCAGAGCCGTATGAGCCCGGCTTACTTCACCTTGCAGACCTTGCAAGCCTGTGAGTTGGTCAACACGAGGCGTAAGCGGCGGGATGAGCGCAAATGCTCCGGAATGACTTGCTACGGGGACGAGCAATTTTCGGCGTTCCAGGCTAAGATCAGTTTTTCGCATACAGAAACCTTTAATTACGAATTTAATAATTAAAAGTTACGCCTGAAAGATTAAATAAGCAATCATGTAATTTAAAGTTTCCGGGGTTCTGGCTGCCGCTGTTAATGATCAGCCGGATGCCGGTCTACTGGTGGCGAGAAATTGCAGGAAGGCGTCTTGAAGTGGAGTGCCGTTCATCTCGGCAATGGTGAAGGCGACGCGCAGAATCGGCGTCTCGAACCGCACCAGACGGGCCAGATTGATCGTGAGGGCTAAGGTGACGTTTTTAATTTGTCACTTAAGTATCGAGTTAATCAACTGATTAAATGTCCCCTGTTTTCGACTCGGATCAAGAGACGGTAATGAGTCCAGCTCAATTCGGGACGCAGGTAGTCCCGAACATTATAGGAATTATCCTCATCTGCAGATATTCCGCGCACTGCGCGGATTTTTTCGAATGCAAAATAAAACTGTCTGAATGCAAACAGGTTGGATACACCAAAACCCTTTCCGAAGTCTGTCTTCAGGCAAACTGATAGGTCACGTACCAGAGACTCTCCATATCCAGCGCGCTGCTTACCTTGCTGCTCCTCCTCAACGATCATCCGTCCAACATTCCAGTATGCTTCCACCATGGCACGGTTGACGGCACGATATGCATTGAAGTGGGGTGCCTTCGATACGGTTGGTAAGGGAGGTTTGCAATGGTGGTGAAGAATAGCAAGGGTGGTTAGGTGGGGGCAAGGGTTATTTGGGTCGAGATTTGGGGGGAGTCAAGAATGTCCCCGAACTCTTCGTTCTTCATTCCACGCTTCAATAAACTGCGTTGCCGTAGGATGGCGGAAGTGGGTGAGGAAGAGATGGGAGCTCCCCTTGAAAAGCGGCTTGAATCCTGAGTTCATGTAACTTTTACCGAGTTTTTTGGCGATGGTTTTCTGTGCTGTTTTTGTCAATCTGGGCAAATACCACACGCCTGCAGGATTGTCAGGGCCATCGGGATTCATGGGCCATGGCTTTAGTGCCACGACATCCCGATCACCAAACCGCTCGGCAATCGCCAGGGCCAGGATGCCGCCCAACCCTTGGCCGCGATATTCCGGTTTCAGGATAATCGACTTGATCAACACGATATTGTCGTAATCGCACAGTTCAACTTCAACAGCGGGGATCAGTTCATCATCGGCAAACAGCTCTTCGTAGAGATTGCCCAGATCGCTTGAGTGCCCGTCGAAGATATCGAACAGGGACCATTCGTCGTCATTAGCGATATGATCCATCCTGACTTCATAAGCTTTGGCCTCTCCAATGTTTTCCTGATCGTCGCCGTAGAGGATGTCGATATGGATGGTGGAGACGTAGTGATTTGGGGCATCCCGGCGGATGGGGTTACAGGATTTTGTAGTAAGGGAGATATGATGTGGGTTGATGCACATGGTTAATCGTCCTTCCTACCTGTTTTTCCCGTCTTCCAGCAGCAATTTAATATGACGATCAAAGTCGGATTCGAACAGGCGATCCTGCACAATCCGGTATTTCTCGTATTCGCTCTCTGCAAATGCTTTGGCTATCTCCTGGGTGACCTTGCCCGGATTGTCTAGAATCTCCCGCTCGTTGAAACGCAGGAAGGCATTCAACTTGCCCGCCCAATCCTCCATGGTCATGGGTATATTGCGTTCGGCCTGGTCCTCGGCATAGTCCAGGTACATCGTCACAAAACGATCAAGCGACTTCAGTTCTTTTTCAGTCAGATAATTCTTGGCGACTGCCGCATCCGGCTTGAGTATCTTGCCTGATGGCGCGTTTTTCCAGGTAGTCAGTCCCATGTGATCCTTACGACTGTCAGCCCGCTTAACTATCAGTTCTGCTGCTGTATGCCCGTGGATGGCAAAATGGAGTTTATTCTGTACAGCGGCAAAGAAGGTCTTGGTTGTCTCGGCATCCGCACTATAGTCCATTGCCGTGGCATAGATATCGGTAATCTTCTGGTAGAACTTCCGTTCGCTGGCGCGGATCTCGCGGATTTCGGCCAGCAGGTTGTCGAAATACTCCTTATTGAAAAAGGAGCCGTTTTTCAACCGTTCCTTATCTAGCACATATCCGCGAATGGCAAAATCGCGCAACACGCCCGTCGCCCACTGCCGGAACTGAACGGCACGAGATGAATTCACCCGGAAGCCCACGGCAATGATGGCGTCGAGGTTG
>JACMKN010000080.1 GCA_014380135.1 Deltaproteobacteria bacterium | reverse complement strand
GCGGGCCATGATCATCTACCGCCGCAGCGAGGCCGAGATGCCGGCCCGGCTGGAAGAGATCAAACACGCCAAGGAAGAGGGGATCGAGTTCGTCATGCTGACTGCTCCGCTGGCGATTCTCGGCAACGCTGAGGGGTGGTCAGCCACGCTGCGCTGCCAACGCATGGAGCTGGGACCGCCGGACGAATCGGGACGCAGCAAACCTGTTCCGATCAGGGGGTCCGAGTATGACATAGAGGCGGATGTGGTGGTAAATGCGGTCGGCACCGGGGCCAACCCGCTGCTGACCGCCAGCGCCCCAAACCTGAAACTCAACAAATGGGGCAATATCGCGGTGGACGGCAAGGGCGCCACCAGCATTCCGGGTACCTTTGCCGGTGGCGACATCGTGCGCGGAGGCGCCACGGTGATCCTGGCCATGGGGGACGGCAAGCAGGCAGCCGCCGCGATCAACGGTTATCTTAAAGGCGACCTGTAACGGTTTCAGTGAAGGTATTTCGAAAAGGAGTTTTTATGTCAACACCGCTTAGCGTAGAAATCTTCATCATCGGCAATGAGATCCTGATCGGTGACATCCAGGATACCAACACCAACTGGCTGTGTCGGGAAATTGACAGGATCGGGGGACGTGTTGAACGTGCGGTCGTGCTGCGCGACGAGGAGCAGGTCATTGCCGACGAGCTGAAAGCTGCGCTGGCGCGGGGTGCCGACGTGATCATCACCTCCGGCGGCCTGGGCCCCACCGCCGATGACCTGAGCCTGGCCGCCGTGGCCCGCGGGGCAGGCCTGCCGCTGCTGCTCCATCAGCAGGCGCTGCGGATGATCCGCCAGCGTTATGATGAACTGACCGCCCAGGGGGTTCTGTCCCTGGGGGGGCTGAACCCTGCCCGTGAAAAGATGGCCTGGCTACCCGAGGGTGCGCTGCCGCTGCACAACCCGGTCGGCACCGCCCCCGCCGTGTTGCTCAGCGTCGGACAAACGTGTATCATTTCCCTGCCGGGAGTCCCCTCGGAGCTGAAGGGTATCTTCAACAGTTCCCTGCAGCCGTTTCTGCTGGAAACGTTCCGGGGCGGAAGCTCGCTGCACCGCACCATCACAGTGGCCAGCAACGACGAATCGATCATGGAGCCGGTGCTCAGCCGGGTTGTGAACCATCACCCGAGCATCTATATCAAGTCCCTGGCCAGAACCCTGGGCGAGTCGCAGGAGATCGACATTACCCTGACCAGCGTGGGAGATGATCCGCCCGCACTCAAGGACCTGCTCAAGGCCGCTCTCCGGGAACTGCAACAGGGACTGGATGAACTCGCCATCAGCCATCGGGAAAAGCAGGACCATGGCGCAATATAATATTCTCTTACCTCAAATTCAATTCTGCCGGTTTTGACGCCCTGCCTCGAAAATGCCCAGTAGAAAACGATGGGGGCCGGGAATGCCGGTCGGGACAAAGGCGACCCGGTCGCCGGCCTGGATCAGGTGATCGAGACCGTAAACGATACGGTTGACAAAGACCGCTTCGATTTTTTCCGGTGGCAGGTCGAGTTTACAGGCCAGATCCCAGGCCGCACAGCCCCCGGGAGGAATATTTACCTCGGTCGTTGATTGCAATCCCCGTTCTTTCCTGAGAGTATGCAGCGCTCCGAACATCCTTACAGTCGTGTTGGTTTGCGTGGACATGGCAACTCCTTTTTTAACTGGATTTTGCTGACATTTGCAAATGCTGACTGCCGGTTAGATTTTTTTGGGGGGGGATGCCAGAGATACAGATAAAAATGCCGGACGGCAAGGCAGCCTGGGTGACGTTTCTGCGTGGTTGGGTGGTTTTTCATGGCGCAACTCCCTGGTTGCTGTCAAAACCTGTGTTGCTTTCTGTCTCGCTCTGAATATACTGGGATGCTGCTCCTGCTGAATCAAACGTTTGTTTTATTCAGCATACACTAATTTATATTTGATACAACCAACATTATTTAAAAAAGGAGTCCTGGATGAAAAAAGATATCGTTGAAAAGGGGGCCATCCTGCAGCGGGATCGGGAAACCTACGGCATCGCACCCCACATTCCGGGAGGGATCACCGATACCGCCACCCTGCGGAAGATCTGTGACGTGGCGGACAAATACCAGCTGCAACTGAAGCTGACCTCGGCCCAGCGCATCGCCCTGTTCGGCGTCAAGGAGGAGGATCTGGACATGATCTGGGCCGAAGTGGCCGAAAAACCGGGTGCGGCCATCGGCCTCTGCGTCCGGAGCATCAAAATCTGCCCCGGAACCACCCACTGCAAGCGGGCCATCCAGGATTCGGTCTCCCTGGGACTCAAAATCGACGCCCTCTACCACGCCCTCTTCCTCCCCAACAAGATGAAGATGGGGGTTTCCGGCTGCATGCTCTCCTGCGCCGAGGTGGCGGTCAAGGACATCGGCATCATGGGCATCCCCAAGGGGTGGCGGATCCTGGTGGGGGGCAACGCCGGCGCACGTCCGCGACTGGCCGACCTGCTGGTGGAAACGACGGCCGACGAGGCGGAAGTGCTGGCCGTTATCGACAAGATCATCAGTTGGTATCGTAATTCCGGTCGGGAGGTACGCATCGGTGCGCTGGTGGAAGAGATGGGCATCGAGCAGTTCCGGGTTGAAGTTTTGGGGTAGTCGACGATATTGAGACTTACGGGATTTGAACGGAAGCGGCAGGCAGCGTAAATTATCTTGCTGAATTGCCGCTTTTCTTATACACGTTTCATCATGAAAAAAGTCCTCATCTCTTGGATCGGCAGAACGGACCTTCGGGCCATTGAAGAAAGCGCAACTATTGGCTTGGGACCTATTGCCCAGGCAATAGGGAACATCTCATTTGACCAGATTGCTCTTATCGGCGACTACCCAAAAAACGAAGTCGACAATTATCTCCGTTGGCTCAGCGGTATAAAAAAAGTTCCTACCTCAATTCATCAAACAACACTCACCAGTCCGACCAACTTCGGCGAAATTTACGAAACTGCCGTTAAGACCATTCGGGAATGTCTGGATAAGTTCGGCAACGATGCGAAACTTACGTTTCACCTCAGTCCCGGCACACCTGCCATGGCAGCAGTCTGGATTCTTCTGGCAAAGACACAGTTTTCAGCACAACTGATCGAATCGTCCAAAGAACATGGCGTAAAGCATGCCAATGTCCCCTTTGATATATCAGCCGAGTTCATACCGTCCCTGCTAAATCGAAGCGATGTTCGATTGGAACATCTGGCAGCCGGTCTCCCTCCGGAAGCTCCCGAGTTCGACAGTATCATCCACCGCAGCCCGAGTATGCAGCGCCTTGTCGCCAAGGCTCGCCTGGCAGCGCCGCGATCCGTTCCTGTGTTGATTGAAGGTGAGTCAGGCACCGGTAAAGAATTGTTGGCAAGAGCCATCCACAATGCCAGCCCCAGAAACAACAAACCATTTGTGGCGGTCAATTGCGGCGCAATCCCGACGGAGCTTGTGGAGTCCGAATTTTTCGGTCACAAAAAGGGCACTTTCACCGGAGCTGTAAGCGATCGTAGCGGATATTTCGAGTCAGCCAATGGCGGCACGCTCTTTCTGGATGAGATCGGAGAGTTACCGCTTTCAGCCCAGGTCAAGATTCTGCGGGTGCTTCAGGAGGGAGAAGTTACGCGGGTTGGAGATACGAAGGCTATAAAAATAGATGTACGGATTGTCGCCGCTACCAATCGCTCCCTGATACAGGAGGTCGCGGCTGGACGCTTCCGTGCTGACCTCTTCTATCGTCTGGCGGTGGCGGTGCTGCTCATTCCGCCGCTGCGAGAGCGGCAGGGGGATATTGGACACTTGGCAGATCACTTCCTTGGTCAGGTGGAAGCGGGCACAAAAAGTCTGGGCAAGAAGATTTCTCCAGCCGCAAGAAATCTTCTGCTCTGCCACCCCTGGCCCGGCAACGTCCGCGAGCTTCTTAATACCCTGCGCCGGGCGGATGTCTGGACAACCGGTGATACCATCCAGGCCGATGATATTCGCGAAGCGCTGTTCCCGGTGGATCTGCAAACGTCAGAACATGTATTGAACCGCGGCATTGCCGAAGGTTTTAATATTCAGGAAGTCATGGCCGAGGTCGCCCGACATTATCTGGAAAGAGCGATGAGCGAGTGCGGAGACAACAAATCAAGAGCCGCGAAACTGCTGGGGATGCCGAATTATCAGACCTTGACCAACTGGTTGAAGAAGTATGGGCTGGAGTAGCAGCTGTTGACAATATACCCAAAAAGGGGATATATAACGATATGGACTGGACTGTAGAATTTACCAACAGGGCACGCAAACAGAAAGATAAACTGCCGGTACGCGCCAGGGAACTTCTGTTTCAGCTTGTAAGGGATATTCAAACAACAGGCCCGGTTCGAGGCGATTGGCCAAACTATTCAAAGCTGTCGGATTGTGAGCATCATTGCCATATCAAAAAAGGACAACCGACGTTTGTGGCTATCTGGCGAGAAGATAAGGGCAAAATAAGGTTTGTAGAGGTCACGTATGCAGGAACTCACGAAAAAGCACCCTACTGAAGACATGATAACATTGCGGTTGAAAGTTCACCGCCACAACGCCCCTCTGGTAAGACGCTATGCGGAAGCTGTCGAGTCAGAGGAAGAGCGTACCTATACGGTTGCCGAAGTATTCCCGGAATATATCGGCAAAGAATCACAAGTTGCATTGCGGGCGTACCGTACGCGTGAAGACCTTACCCAGAAACACCTTTCCGAATTGACCGGCATTCCCCAACACCACATAAGCGAGATGGAAAATGGCAAACGTAGCATTGGCAAAGAGCGAGCGAAGAAGCTGGCCGATGCTCTTCATTGCGACTATCGGCAGCTATTGTAGCAAGTCCGCAGGTTGTGGTTAATCGGCCTCATCCCTTCTACTTCGCTCAGGACAGGCGCGCGTAACCCCACCGACAAAATCTGGAGCTTGGGCTTCCAGCCTGAGCTTCAAGCGGGTGTATCGCTTGAATGGCCGTTGAAAATCAAAGCCATAGACCTCCGAGGTTTTATTTAGGCCCGCTGTTTGGGTCGAAACCTCGGAGGTCTCGCCTCAAATCGCATGATTGCAAAGGCGAATAAGCAGGAGTCGAAATGGGACGTGAAGGTGAGCTGCAGAAAACCGCAGAAGGTGAAGATGCCGAAATAGAATCCCTGTGGGTTTCGGAGATTCAAGAGCGGTATCGAGCCATACAGGAAGGAACTGTGACCTGCATACCTGCTGATGAAGCCATTCACAAGGCATTCGAACATGGCTGGTCTCGCGATATTTTGGTAATGCAGATTGAATCCCGCCTCTTTCATCGGCAAGGGAAAGCTGTAAATAACTTTGCCGCCACCCTCCCCCCACTTCAATCAGATCTGGCGCAACAGACGTTGAAAGACCCCTACATTTTTGATTTTCTTGGGCTTGGCAATGAGGCACAGGAACGAGAAGTAGAGCGCGAACTGGTGAAACACATCACCAGCTTTTTACTGGAACTTGGAACTGGATTTTCCTTCGTCGGGCGGCAGGTACACCTGGAAGTGGAGGGAGAAGATTTTTACATAGACCTGCTTTTCTATCACCTGAAACTCCGCTGCTATGTGGTAATCGAACTGAAGGCGACCTCCTTCAAGCCGGAATATGCCGGGAAACTCAATTTTTATCTCTCGGCGGTGGATGCCACCATGCGGCATGAAAGCGATAATCCGTCAATTGGCCTGATTCTCTGCAAAGATCGTAAGGGGTTGATTGCAGAGTATGCGCTGAAAGACATTTCAAAGCCGATGGGCGTCTCTGAATATCAACTGGTTGCCGCCATCCCGGAAAACCTGAAAGGGAGCCTGCCGACCATCGAGGAACTAGAGGCAGAATTTTCGGATAGTATCGAAGAAGGCAACGAGGCCAAGGAATAGTTGATCATTTCGTTAACGTCACCGATATGATCGCAGCAAAAGGCAAGACAAACCGACAACTATTTCCATTTTGGAAACAGCGGCCAGCGACGGCAAAAGATACCAACGCAATGTTTTTTTTCAGAAGAGAATCTTGAAACAAATCAGTATGTGCAAAATATGCACGATGCAAATTTTCACCGGATTCATGAGGCGTAAATATGAGCACTACAGACAATGCAGTCGTCCTGTACCAGACCTCTGATGGTTCAACCTCGCTTGCGGTGCATCTCGAAAAAGAGACCGTTTGGCTGACCCAAAAGCAGATGGCCGAGCTTTTTGGAAAGACCGTCCCAACTATCAATGAACACATCAAAAACGTCTTCAAAGAAGGTGAACTTGTGGAGACGGCAGTTATTCGGAATTTCCGAATAACTGCCGCTGATGGCAAAACCTACGACACCAGCCATTACAGCCTCGACGTCATCATTTCCGTCGGCTATCGGGTCAAGTCACAGCAAGGGACCAGCTTCCGCCAGTGGGCCACGCGGGTCCTACGCGACCACGTCGTCAAAGGCTACACAATCAACGAACAACGCTTCCGCGAACAGGCCGAAAAGCTGACCGAAATGCGCCGGACCGTGGAACTGCTGGCCCGCACCCTGGCCAACCAGGAACTGGTCAGCGAAACCGGCAAGGACGTGCTGCGGGTTATTAGCGACTATGCCTATGCCTTGGACCTTCTAGATCGCTACGACCACGGTACCCTGACCATCGAGGAAACCACCCGGCAAGCGCTGCGCGTCATCGACTATGACGAAGCAATCGGGATCGTTGCTTCCATGAAGGGAGAGTTCGATGGCCTGTTCGGCATCGAGAAGGACCAGGGTTTCAAGAGCGCACTGGGGGCCATCTACCAGACCTTCGGCGGCGAAGAGTTGTACCCCAGCGTAGAGGAGAAGGGGGCCAACCTGCTCTACTTTGTCGTCAAGAATCACGCCTTCAGCGACGGCAACAAACGGATCGCCGCCGCACTGTTCATCTACTTCCTTGGCACTAACGGCGTCCTCTACCGTCCCGATGGGAGTAAACGCCTGGCCGATAACGCCCTGGTGGCCCTGACGCTGCTTATCGCCGAGAGTCGCCCAGATGAGAAGGACACCATTGTCAAGGTAATCGTGAATCTGATTAACCGGAAGAATGATTGATAACGTTTTTGAGCAACAGAACGACCATGAACAGCAACGAAGCGACCGACGTACCGGAACCGACCTAACCTAAAGGAGTCACCATGAACATCAGCAAGTTTGTCGCCCCGGAGATCATCTTTGGCCGGGGTTCCCTGAGCCAGCTCGGCGAGAGCGTCGTCCGCATCGGAGCCTCGAAGGTCTTTCTGGTAAGCGATGAGGGGGTGATCAAGGCCGGCTGGGTTGATCTGGCCGTGCAATACCTGCGGGCCGCCGGCTTGGAGACGGAGATTTTTTCCGCACTGACCAGCAACCCCAAGGACTGCGAGGTGACGGAGGGGGTGCGGCGCTATCTGGCCTCGGGCTGTGACGGCATCGTGGCGGTGGGGGGCGGCAGCCCCACCGACGTGGCCAAGGCCATCGCCATTCTGGCCTCCAATGGCGGAGTTCTGCGGGATTACGAGGGCATCAACCGGATCAGCCGACCGCTGCCGCCGATGGTGATCGCTCCCAGCACGGCCGGGGCCGGGTCGGAGGTCAGCCAGTTCGCCATTATCGTCGATACGTCCCGCAAGCTGAAGATGTCGATCATCTCCAAGTCGCTGGTGCCGGACATCGCCATTGTGGATCCGGAACTGGTGCAGACCATGGACACCAAACTGGCCGCCGCCACCGGCATGGACGCCTTTACCCACGGCATCGAATCCTATGTGTCGCTGGCGGCGACCCCCTTGACCGACATCCACGCCCTGAAGGCGATCCAGCTGGCCTCCCGCAACCTGCGGCGGGCCGTGGCCGACCGGCAGGACATGGAGGCCAATACCAACATGGCCATGGCCAGCCTGACGGCCGGTCTGGCCTTTTCCAACGCCATCCTGGGCGCCACCCACGCCATGACCCATCAGGTGGATGGCCTGATCGACCAGCATCACGGCGAGACCAACGCCTCGATTCTGCCCCACGTGATGGAGTTCAACCTGAGTGCCTGCCCCGAGCGTTTCCGGGATATCGCCCTGGCCATGGGAGAGGATGTGGCCGGACTGTCTATCCTGGCGGCGGCGGAGCGGGCGGTGGTTGCGGTGCGGCAGCTGATCGCCGACATCGGCCTGGCCAAGGGACTGGGGGAGATCGGCCTGGGTGAGGAGCATATCCCGCTCTTGAGCGAAAACGCGCTCAAGGACGCCTGCCTGGTGACCAACCCGCGTTCGGCCAGCCGGGAGGAGATTGCGGAAATTTTCAGGAGATGTCTGTGAGTGTCGCAAATAACGGGGAAACAGCGATGAATGACAGGGAAAAGCTGCTGGAGCAGCTGACCGGCGTCGACTCGTCCAAGCTCAACTACTATGTGGAGCTGAAAAAGCGCAGCCAGGAGGTGCTGAAGCAGAACAACCGCCTGGAAATCCTGCATCAGCTGGCCCGGGACATCAATATCGACATGTCGATCGACGATATCATCGAGCGGACTTTCTCCAAGCTCCCCCAGACCCTGCCCTGCGATTTTCTGGGCCTGGTGGCGGTAAAGAGTGGCGGCCTGATCCTCAAGGCGCTGATGCCCCGTGATTTCTGCCGTATCGACGACTTCCCGGCCCACTCCCCCTCGATCAAGGTCATCCGGCAGAAGCGGGCCGCCATCTTCAACCTGCCGCCGGAAGAGCTCAATCATATCCTGATCAACCCGGCCTATTCCGGGCCGCTCAGGTCGCTGGCCATCGCCCCCATGTTCAAACGGGACGAAGTCATCGGCGCGCTGATCGTTGCCAGCATCGCCGTCAATGCCTACGACGAAACCGATCTCAACTTCGTCGAGCATCTGACCGACCAGCTGTCGATCAGCATCCAGAACGCCCGCCTGTACAAACAGGTCTCGCGGGCCAAGGATGAGTGGGAATCGACCTTCATGGCGGTGACCGACCCGATTTTCCTGGTGGATACCGACTACAATGTTCTGCTCCACAATGGCCGGCTGCCGGCGGAGATGCAGGTTTTCTGGGATGGGACCCTCAGCCGGAAATGCTTTGCCAAGCTGCATGGCCGCTCGGAACCCTGTCGGGAGTGCCCCATTCAGGAGGTGCAGCGCAGCGGCCGGCCGGTGTACCAGCGCTGGCAGACCGAGTCGGGCCTGGTGCTGGACATATCCTACTATCCGGTGCTGACCGAGGATAAGCAGCTGTCGGCGGTGACGATCATCCTCAAGGATGTGACCGAGAAGATCAAAATGGAGGGTCGCCTGGTGCAGTCGGCCAAGCTGGCGGCCCTGGGCGAGATGGCGGCCGGGGTGGCCCACGAGCTGAACAGCCCGATGACCGTGATTATCGGTACGGCACAGCTGACGGCCAGGGAGCTGCGGGAGGACGGCCAGCCGGAGCGGGCCGCCGAGCTGGAGGATATCGTCAATTCGGGGCTGCGCTGCAAGCGCATCATCCAGAACCTGTTGACCTTTTCCCGCCAGGATCAGCAGCCGGCCACGGAAATCGACCTGAATGCCGAGGCCCGGCTGGTGCTGGGCATGATCAAGTACCAGATCAACCGCAGCCAGATCACGATCAGGGAGCGACCGGCCGAGGACCTTCCGCGCCTGATCGCCAACGGTCCCCAGATCCAGCAGGTGCTGACCAACTTCCTGATCAACGCCCGGGATGCCCTGGCCGAGGTGGAGGTGCGCGAGAAGACCATCGAGGTGGCCACTGAGCTGCGGGTCAAAAACGGGCGGCGCTGGGCGGTTCTGAGCGTCACCGACAACGGCATCGGTATTCCCGCGGCGAACCTGTCCAAGATCTTTACGCCGTTCTACACCAGCAAGGAAGCCACCAAGGGCACCGGTCTGGGGCTCTCGGTCAGCCTGGGCATAGCCGAGTCCCACAACGGCACCATCGAAGTAGCCAGCACAGCGGGCCAGGGGAGCACTTTCTCCCTGCTGCTGCCGATTGAAGACAGGTTGAAGGATGAAGGTTGAATGTTTCAAGAGAAAAACCAGTAAGATCGATCAGGGTGACGAAGTAGCACAAATATTTAATCGAATTACCTTCAGTCTTCAGCCTCAACACCCTATCAGTCACTCGAAAAGAAGGAAATTATGTCACCTGTTAATGTATTGATCATCGATGACGAAGCGGATGTCTGCAGCTTTTTCCG
>JACMKN010000079.1 GCA_014380135.1 Deltaproteobacteria bacterium | reverse complement strand
GACAAGGAACTGATCGTCACCGGTTCGGGGATCAACGTCTATCCCGACGAGCTGGAGGCGGTGCTGAACAAGATCGCCGGGGTTAAGGAGTCTTGCGTGATCGGCGTCGAACGGGGCGGGGGGGAAGAGGTGCATGCCGTGCTGATCCTGGACGGAAGCGGCCTGGCTCCTGACGAGATCATCGCCCAGGCGAACAAGAGCCTGGATACGCTGCACCAGATTACCGGCCATACCATCTGGAACGAGCCGGAATTTCCCAAGACCACCACACTCAAGATCAAGAAGTTTGCGGTCAAGGAAGAGCTTAAAAAAGGACCGGAGGAAGGCGAGGGGGCCGTCAGCCGGGACAGCCTGCTCAACCTGCTGGCCAGGGTGACCGGAACCAGCGCTGCGCAGATTCGTGAGGAATCCCTGCTGGTGGCCGACCTGGGTCTTACCTCCATTGATCGACTGGAACTGGTCAATTTCCTGGAACAGGAATACCGCCTGGATATCGAGGACTCCCGGATCGGGCCGCAGACGCGGGTCTCGGACCTGCGCCAGATCATCACGAAGCGGGAAAAGCTGACCCGTCACGACCATTTCCGGTTCTGGACCAATAACCGCTTTTGCAGAGGAATGCGGATGTCCTGGGACACCGTTTTCCACGGCCCACTGTTCCGCAGCTTCGCCACGCTTGAGGTGCGGGGGATTGAAAAACTGGAAAAGCTGGGCGGGCCGGTTTTTTTCGTGGCCAACCACCTAAGCTACCTGGACCAGCCTTCCGTCATGTCTGCGCTCCCGCCCGGGATCCGCTATAGTTGTGCCTCCGCCGCCTGGGCAGAGTTCTTCTTCGGAGAGTACCATGGACTCAATCGAATTTTGCGGCGCTTGAGCTACGAGTACGCCAGCGTATTGTTCAACCTGTTTCCTCTGCCCCAGACACAGGGCTTCAGCGGTTCGCTCAAATTCATGGGCAGGCTCGCCGATGCCGGTATCAACATCCTGATCTTCCCGGAAGGGGGGCATGCCAGGGACGGCCAAATGCAGCCCTTCCAGCTGGGACTGGGCATCATGGTCAAAGAGCTGGGGATTCCGGTGGTGCCGATAAAAATCAGCGGAACCGATCGGGTGCTTCCGCCCGGGGCCAGCTTTCCGAAAGCGGGCAAGGTGACGGTAACCTTCGGGGAACCGCTGCACTTTCGCTACGAAGAGCCGGCCGAGATCGTGGAAATTGCGCGCCAGGCGGTGGAGAAACTTTGAAAAAGATAGATGGAGGATACACCCTATGACCGCCGGGCCGATTTCACTCACCTACCGACGCTACGCCCTGGGGCTGCTTCTGGCGGTGAATCTGCTGAACTACATCGACCGGCAGGTGCTCTTCGCGGTATTTCCCCTGATCAAGACCGATCTGCATCTCACCGATACGGCTCTGGGGTTTCTGGGGAGCGCCTTCATGTTCAGCTACCTGCTCTTCGCCCCGCTCTTCGGCTGGCTGGGCGACCACTGGAGCCGGACCCGGCTTGCTGCCGGAGGCCTGGTTGTCTGGAGTCTGGCCACGGCCCTGGCAGGTTTTGCCCCCGGTTACCGGACCCTGCTGGCCGCCCGGGCCACGGTCGGAGTCGGTGAGGCCAGCTTCGGCACGGTCTCGCCCGGGCTGATCGCCGACTTCTTTCCCAAGGAACGCCGCGGTCAGATTCTGGCCTGGTTCTATGTCGCCATTCCGGTCGGCAGCGCGCTGGGCTATCTGCTGGGGGGAGTGCTTGGACAGCACTACGGCTGGCATGCCGCTTTTCTGCTGGTGGGCGTTCCGGGTCTGCTGCTGGCCGTTCCCCTGGCACTGCTGCGCACACCTCCGCGCGGCGGCGACGAGGTTGCCCCTCACCCGGCCAACCCTCTCCCAGGGGGAGAGGGGCAGAAAGCATCCGCAGGCTACGCCGCCCTGCTCAGAAACCGGTCATTTGTCTGCAACACCCTCGCCATGGCGGCCATGACCTTCGCCATCGGGGGGCTGGCCCAATGGATTCCCTCTTTCCTGAACCGCGTCCACGCTCTTGATGTGGCCAGGGGGAATACACTGTTCGGCGCGACCACCGTGCTGGCCGGGATACTGGGCACCCTGGCCGGCGGCTGGCTGGGCGACCGCTGGCAGAAAAAGAGCGGCCAGGGCTATCTGCTGGTTTCCGGCTGGGGCTTTCTGATCGGTACCCCCTTCGCCGTCTGGGCCATACTGGCTCCCGGTCTGACCGCCTGCATGACGGCGATTTTTATAGCCGAGTTTTTTCTGTTTCTCAACACCGGGCCGCTCAATACCGTCATCCTCAACGTCACCGATCCGGCCGTGCGCGCCATGGCCTTTGCGGTCAACATCTTCTTCATCCACGCCCTGGGAGACGCAGTTTCTCCCTCGATCCTGGGCTGGCTGTCCGACCAGTGGGGGCTGCGCAGCGCGCTTCTGATCACCCCGCTGGCCATGGCGCTGGCCGGGCTGCTCTGTTTCATCTGCGGCAGGTTCGTGGTGCAGGATATGGCGCAAGCGGAAGGATGAAGGTTGAATTATGAAGGATGAATCAAACTCATAATTCATAATTTATAATTCATAATTTTATGAGGGATGAAGGTTGAAGGTTGAAGCCTAAGCACCTGAGTAGTTACAAATATCCACCAAATTCAAGGAGGCCTGTAATGAAATTTATTTACCCGTTAATCCTCTCCAGCGGCCTTTTCATGCTCTGCTCGTGCACGCTTTTAGAAGCCAAAAAAACGGCCTCGGCTCCGCTGGTGCAGCCTGGCAAGCCTCTAACCGTGCCGGTCGGTAAAAACTGGCAGATAATCGAGGAGGCCCCCAAAATAAACGACGGACGGGGGCGTCTTCCATTCCAGACGGAACAGTCCGTACAGCCCGAGGGGGCCAAACCTGTTGCGCCCGAGGATAAAAACCGCTCGATCGAAATGCCGCGCTGACCGGCACTCACCCGTTCTGCAGAAGCAGGCAGTCCGGATTTAACAGATGTGACGAAGTTATATTTTAGTTTTAGTGAATCAGAAGGAGGAATCACCAATGATGTACCTGAAATTGCTGTTCATCGCCTGCCTCGTCCTGTTGCCCCTGTCAAGTCATGCGGCAGATGACGGCTACGGCTACCCGATCCCGGGATCCTATGAAGCCACCATCCTCGGGACCCCGGCCAGCCTGATGCCCGTGTTTCCCGCCGAGATGAACACCCGGCAGCTCGTGCTGGAGGTCATCCCGGGTCGACGTAAACCGCCGATTTTCTTTTACGACGAGGGTCTGCGCTGCTCCTTCGCCTACCAGGAGAAGAAGGCGCCGCTGGTCTTTCTGATCGCCGGCGCCGGTGCCAGCGACCGGGCGCCCAAGCTGTTGACGATGATGAAGGCCTTCTATCAGGCCGGCTACCACGTCATCACCCTGCCGTCGCCGTCCCATGCCAATTTTATCATCTCCGCCTCCCAAAGCAGGATTCCCGGCGACCTGACCGAGGATTCGGCCGACCTGTACCGGGCCATGGAGGTCGCCTGGAAACAGGTTGAGGGTGACATTGAGGTATCCTCCTTCAATCTGTGCGGCTACAGCCTGGGAGGCAGCCAGGCCGCCTTCGTGGCGAAGCTGGACGAAGAGCGGCGGGTCTTCAACTTCCGCAAGGTGCTGATGATCAATCCCCCGGTAAGCCTCTACAGTTCGGCGACGAGGATCGAGGATCTGATGAAACAGATCCCCGGCGGTCCCAAGAAGCAAGGCATCTTTTTCAACAGGATGCTGTCCAAGTTCAGCCAGTTCTACCGCTATGGCAATTTCGTCGCCATCAACGATGATTTTCTCTACTCGATATACACCCAGCGTCTGTTCACCCCCGAGGAAACCGCCGGTCTGATCGGACTCACCTACCGCATCAACCTGGCCGGCATGATCTTCTCCTCCGACGTGATGACCAACAGCGGCTACGTCGTGCCGAAGAACCGGGTCTTGAGTCCCACCGATTCCATTTTTGACTATTTCCTGGTTTCCACGCACCTGAGCTTCATGGATTATTTCAACGAGTATCTGTATCCCTACTTCCAGAAGCAGCGACCGGGACTCACCAAACAGGCCTTCGTAGACACCCTGAGCCTCAAAAGCATCGCGGGCTACCTGAAGTCGTCTGCCAAATTCGGAGTGATGACCAACGAGAACGACTTCATCCTGACCAGGGAAGAGCAGGACTACCTGCGGCAGCTCTTCGGCGAGCGGGCCAAGTTCTATCCGCGCGGCGGACATCTGGGTAACCTGGAGTACAAAGAAAACCTGGCCTACATGGTCGCTTTCTTCAAATGAAAAGGAGTGCGTTATGAAGATTGTAATCCGATACCGGGCCTGCCTGACTATCCTGTCCCTGATGCTGACACTGCCTCTGGCCGGGTGCGCCACGACCAGTGCAGATATACATGCCGAGGTGCCGGCCAGACACACGATCAGCGAGTTCAAGGACCAGAGCTTCGCCGAGGTGGCGGATCCCTGGGAAGGCTTTAACCGGAGCATGTACCGCTTCAATTTCTACTTCGACAAATACCTCTTCCTCCCGGTGGTATACGGCTATGAGTTTATCACTCCCACCTTCGTCCAGAAACGGGTCTCCGGTTTCTACAACAACCTGGGGGAGGTCCGGAATCTGACCAACAGCCTGTTCCAGCTGAAAGGGAAGGAGTCGGTGACGACGCTGGGCCGGTTCGTGACGAACAGTACCCTGGGCCTGGGCGGCCTGTTCGATCCGGCCACCAGTTTCGGTCTGGAGCGCCACGACCAGGATTTCGGCAAGACACTTGGTTACTGGGGGGCAGACTCCGGACCCTACCTGGTACTGCCGATCTTCGGTCCCTCATCCCTGCGCGACACGGGCGGGCTTGCCGTGGACAGCGCCATCACTTACGGGATCTATGCTGCGATAGATCCGTTTGCAAACACCGGCAACAGTTTTGCGATCAGCTCCGGGATAACGACAATGAATGCCATCGACTCCCGGCATCAGCAGAGTTTCAGGTACTACGAGAGCGGCTATCCCTTCGAGTACTACATGGTTCGCTTCTTCTATCACGAGAAGCGCCAGATCGAGTCCGGCAAGCCTCTTCCCGCAGAGTGACAACAGCAATGTAATGTATATTCCCGGCCGGCTGCTGCAAACCAGGTGTTTGCTGCAGCCGGCCGGGACCGTTTTATGCCGGATCCCCGCAAGACAAAAGTACCCGTAAAGACCGTCCAACACCCCTCAACAATCCCCTCAATATATTGAAGTTCTGTTAAATGCTGAGGTTTAGCAAGCCGTTTCACCCCCCTTTGACATTCCTAATAATACTATAATACCCTGTTATTAAAGCGTTAATCATCTCACTTGGTCATTCGTCAGCTCTTGGCATGCCATGTGCGATGCATAACGACACATGATGACTATCGGAATGACCTTTTATTGAAGTGGCTTAAAAGAGGGATGTAATCGCAACTAATTGAATTCTATTGCATAACCAAGGAGAGCACATGAAACTCAAAAATCACTCACTAGCCTTACTCACCATGTTTCTGTTAGGCACCACCTCCTTCCTGGGCGGTTGCGCAACTACCGGTCTGGATCGATCCGTCAATACCTCCAACTCAATCCGGGACGTGGACAAAGAAATCAGGAAAATGATTGTCCAGATTGATACCACGGGCACATCGCTTGATACCCTGGTCATGCCGGGGCAGTCCAATCTGAAAAAATCTTTCGGCAACTATACGGATAATCTCGCCAAACTGGACAGCGAGGGTAAGCGGGTGATCAAACGTCTGGATGAGATGAAGTCCCAAAGCAAGGAATATTTTGGAGAGTGGGAAAAGCAGGGGGATGCTTTTACAAATCCGGAGATCCGTGTGCTCAGCGAACAGCGCCGCAGCAAACTGGCTGATACCTATGCCCAGGTGCCGGCAGCCGGCTCAGGGGTCAAGGGTGCCTATCATGCCTACCTGACCAACCTGAAGGAAATCCAGAAATACCTGTCCAACGACCTGACGCCGAAAGGG
>JACMKN010000078.1 GCA_014380135.1 Deltaproteobacteria bacterium | reverse complement strand
CAGCAGTGCTTCGGCCATCTGGCAGGCCACTGTCCGTTTCCAGATCAGTTCATAGAGTTTGTAGAGGTCCGGCGTAAGGAACTTCTTCAGTTCCGTCGGAGTCTTGGCGATATATGTCGGGCGGATGGCCTCGTGAGCTTCCTGGGCATTCTTGGTCTTGGTCTTGAAGAGGCGGGGTTTGGCCAGGGCATATTCCTTGCCATATGCGGCCGAGATGACATCATGGGCTTCTTGCAGTGCCTGGGCCGAGAGGTTGAAACTGTCGGTACGCATATAGGTTATCAGACCGACGGTACCCTCCTGGCCGATATCGATGCCCTCGTAGAGTTTCTGGGCGGTTGACATCGTCTTTTTGGCCGAGAAGCCCAGCTTGCGGGAGGCTTCCTGCTGGAGTGTCGAAGTCGTGAAGGGGGGCGACGGGTTACGCTTTTTCTCGGTCTTTGTGATTTTATCAACCCGATAACTGCCCGATTGAAGGGCCGTTTTCAGCCCGCCGGCCACTTCCTCACCAGGAATATCGAACTTGCCGAGCTTTTTACCGCCCACCTCCACCAGGCCGGCCTTGAATTCCTGTCCCGGAGCAATTCCCAGGCGGGCCGCGATGGTCCAGTATTCCTGTTCAATGAAAGCCTGGATTTCCTTTTCACGCTCGCAGACCAGGCGCAGCGCCACCGACTGAACGCGACCGGCAGAAAGCCCGTAACGGATTTTTTTCCACAAGAAAGGCGACAGGTTGAAGCCGACCAGATAGTCCAGGATGGAACGGGCCTGCTGGGCATCCACCAGTTCGATCGCAATCGGACGAGGATTCTGGACGGCATGAATGATGGCGTCCTTGGTTATCTCGTGGAAGACAACCCGTTGAATATTTATTCCGGGATTCTTATTGTCCAATCCCAGAGCAGCCAGCAGATGCCAGGAGATCGCCTCTCCTTCACGGTCGGGGTCAGTCGCCAGCAGCAGGTTCTCGGCCCCCTTGAGCGCATTTTTGATCGCGTCGAGATGCTTCTTGCTCTCCGGCAGAATATGGTACTTCGGCTCGAAGTCCTTTTCTATATCCACCGAACCCTGCTTGCTGGGCAGAGCGCGAACATGACCGAAAGAGGCCAATACCGTGTAGTCGGGCCCCAGGAATTTTTCTATGGTTTTCCCCTTGGCGGGGGATTCGACGATAACCAGATTTTTCGACATAATGAAGTAGTCCTAACTTTTATTTTATCCAGCAACGGCGTAATGCGTACCGGGAAGTGGCGTAACCGCCCCTTTGAGTTCAAGGTGCAGTAACATAGAGGAAACCTCCCCGGCTGTCAATTCAGTTTGGGAGATGATGTCATCGATGTGCAGCGGTGAACGGACCAGCAGTTCATAAATGGCCGCCTCCTTCGGTGACAGTGCAAAGCTGCGCGGCGGCGCTTGAAACAGGGGCGCATCATTTGACAGCCGTTCACGTCCGGGGAGTTCCTCCAGGATATCCTCAACGCAGTCCACCAGCTTGGCGCCCTGCTTGATCAGCCGGTTGCAGCCGCGGCTGGTGGCAAACGAGATATTGCCCGGCACCGCAAAGACATCCCGGCCATGCTCCAGGGCATACTGGGCCGTGATCAGCGAGCCGCTGTTTTCGGCCGCTTCGATCACCAGCACTCCGCAGGAGAGTCCGCTGATGATCCGGTTGCGGCGCGGGAAATTTTCCGCCAGCGGCAGCGTTCCCAGGGGGTATTCGGAAATCAGGCATCCCTTTCGGGTCATCTCCTCGAAGAGGGTTCTGTTTTCAGGCGGATAAATCTTGTCAATGCCGCAGCCCAACACGCCGATGGTTTTGCCGCCCACCTGCAGCGCTCCTTTGTGGGCAGCCGTATCGACACCGCGGGCAAGGCCCGACACGATACAAACGCCACGGGACGCCAGCTCTCCCGACAGCTTTGCGGTGGTCATCAGCCCGTAGGAAGTCGCCCGGCGCGAACCGACTACCGCAACGGCAACCTCTCCCGGAATCAGCAGGCCTTTGACATAGATGAACGGCGGAGGGTCGGGGATCTGAAACAGCGCCTTGGGGTAGTCGCCGGATGTGAACAGCACCAGTCGCGCAGCGCTGGCTTCCAGCCGCCGGCACTCCTCCCCGGCGAATGTGCGCCACGCTCCGCTCCTGATTCCATCAATGATGGCGGCCGTTATCCCCTTGACGCCTGAGAGTGACGAGGGTGAGGCCGACAGGGCCGCTTCGGGAGTATCAAAACGTTCCAGAAGCCGACGAAAGAGTACGTTGCCGATGCCGGGAACGGCTTTGAGACCTATCCAGAAAAACTCGTCCATGCATTTTACCCGCAGACAAAAAAAGACCGGCGGGGAGCCGGTCTTCAAATATTCAACCCGCTTACTTGGTCAGGCTCACGAGCCGGTCGCCTTTATAAATGGCATCGATGCTCTTGACGACCAGTGCCGTGGCAACTTTTTTGCCGGTTTCCAGAATGACCAGCGCCCCCAGCAGTTCCTGGGGCAGCTTGTCGATACGCCCCTCGGCATAACGCTGATCGAGGGTTACATCCCGCACGATGTAAAGCAGGTTGCCGACCTCGGCGCCCTGGGCGCTTCCCAGATCGATATAGACAATATCTCCGGCGGCGATAATACTGACACCGCTGTGACTGTCAATGATGTAACCTTTAAGATCCCTGGTCGCCATCTTGAGCGGAATTTCACGACGGCCTGATTCCTTGTACGGCATCAGGTAGGAACCGGGGCTGATCTCCATGGATACTCGCGAGATGATGGCTCGCGAAGATTTACGTTCCATGTCGGTCAGTTGAAGAGTGCCTAGAGGAATGATCTTGGTGCCCATGACTTCGTTGCTGATCGGATGAACAACGGTACTGTCCTTGCGGAAGATTAAATACTTTTCGCCGCCCCGGGCGCCCTGGGCCGTACCGATATCGGTGTAGACGATGTCATCATCGCCGGCCAGGATCCGGTCATTCTGGACTCCAATTACAATGCCGGCCGGCCTGACATTCTTCTCCATCAGAAAACCCTCGCTGCCGAAAACCGTATAACTCCTCTCTGCGACAATTTCCTGAACCGGCTCAGCATCCTTTGCAGGAAGCGCTTTCAGTGAACCTGCAGCAGACTGCTCCCTGGGCACGAACTCCAGACGATCAGAAAAAACCCGGACCTTCTGGCCGGGATAGATAAAATGCGGGTTGGTGACCTGGCTGTTCTTCGACCACATGTTCGGCCAATAATTGGGATCCTTGATGAATCGCTCCGAAAGGCCCCAGAGCGTATCACCTTTTTTGATGACATAGATTACAGGCTGCTCCTGCTCTGCCGCCAGCGAGTAACAGGGGAGTATCAAGAGTACCAGCAGAAGCAGCAATGATCTGATTTTCATATCAAACACCTCTTGTGTTTCATCGGGTAGAAATCAGGGAAATCCAAAAAGTGATCCCCGGTTTTTCAGTTTGCGTTCAGACGTTCGCGCGCCTTGGCTGCAGCAGGGCTGCTGGGATACGACTTGATCAGGCTCTCGTAAATGGCGAGCGACTTTTCCTTTTCTTTCATGGCTGCCAGCGTGTAGCCGAGTTTCAGCAGCGAATCCGGTGCCTTGGGGCTGTTGGGATAGCTGCCCGCCACCTTGAAGAAGGCGTCCCTGGCCTTGGGCAGATCCGACAAGTTGTAATGGCACTCACCGATCCAGTAGAGGGCGTTGGCGGCATAGTCGCTTTGAGGATTGGCCTTGATGAACGCCTCAAACGACTCGATGGCAACGGCGAATTTATTGGCACTGTACAGTCCGAAAGCCTTGAGATAATCGGCAGGAGGACCGGATTCCCTGCCAGCTTTTGAAGGTGAGGCCGGGTTGACGACTTCAACCTTGGGGATGGCAGCCTGCTGGGACAGCTGCGCTACCCGCAGCTTAAGTCCATCCTGGGAAGCCCGCAACTCCTGAACTGTATCCTGAAGCTGCTTGAGCTGGGTTGCCGTCGAACGAAAGCGGTCATCCTGTCCATGAAGTTGCTCGTCAAACTCGTTTTGACGCTGCTCACTCTTTTTTCCGGACTGGATGAGATGTTCGATCTTCGCATCAGACTCGCTCTGGCGCTTGACCATCAGGTCATTGGCGGCACAGCCGGTCATGGCGGCACATGCCAGAAGGAACGTTATTACTCGGATGCTGAAAAGCATAATCCCCCCATTTAACGCAACTTTTTCATAATAAAAGCGATCTGGTTCCCTTTGTCAAGTGAAAGCTGCCTTTTAGGTTCAAATGGACTGCGGAATGTGCTAGCATCCACACCCCGCGACTGCAACGACACTACACACTACGACCGGAAATCCTGTGATAAAACCCGAACTGCTGGCGCCGGCCGGTAACATGGAAAAACTGAAGATCGCAATCCACTATGGAGCCGACGCCGTCTACATGGGCGGACAAGCCTTCGGATTGCGCAACATGGCCGATAATTTTTCCGTTGAAGAGATGGCGGCGGCGCTTGATTTCTGTCATGCGCGGGATATCAAGGCCTATCTGACGATCAACAGCTATCCCCGCAACGAAGCACTGCCGCAACTGGAACAGTATCTGGCCCAAGTCGCAGCACTGCCGTTCGACGCCTATATCGTGGCCGATCCGGGAGTCATCGACGCGGTACGCCAGGTTTCACCGGAACGCGATCTGCACCTTTCCACCCAGGCCAACACGATCAACTGGCGCAGCGCCCGCTTCTGGCAGCAGCAGGGGATCAGCCGCATCAACCTGGCCCGGGAAATGAGCCTGAACAATATCCGTGAAACGGTCGCAGCGGTGCCGGGGCTGGAATTTGAGGCCTTCGTGCATGGCGCGCTCTGCATCTCCTACTCCGGCCGCTGTCTGATCTCCAGCATGCTGACCGGTCGGGACGCCAACCAGGGGGAATGTACCCACCCCTGCCGCTGGAGTTACCATCTGGTGGAAGAATCCCGCCCCGGTGAATACTTTCCGGTGATGGAAGACGAGAACGGCACCTTCATCTTCAACTCCCGCGACCTCTGCCTGCTGGAACATATTCCGGCCCTGGTCGAGAGCGGCGTCAGCTCCCTCAAGATCGAAGGGCGCATGAAGGGCATCAACTACGTCGCCTCGGTGCTGCGGGTTTACCGTCAGGCGCTGGACGAATACTGCCTTGATCCGGACGGCTGGAGCTGCCGGCCGGAATGGATGGAGGAGCTCTCCAAACTGAGCCATCGCGGCTACACCACCGGCTTCCTGTTCGGTGAACCGCGCAATGTCGGTCAGGAATATCAATCGGCCTACATCCGCAGCCACGAATTCGTCGGGGTGGTCGAGGAGGTTCAACCGGACGGCACGGCCCTGATCGGTGTCAGAAACCGGATCCGGACCGGAGATCTGCTGGAACTGATCGGTCCCGGTCGGCGGGCCGAGTCGTTCAACGTACCGGTTTTTTCAATAATAACGGACAAAGGAGTGCCGGCTGCAGCCGAGACCGCCAATCCGAACCAGCGCATGGTTATGGCGGTGCCGTGTCCGACGGCAGCCGGTGACCTGCTGCGCCGCGAAAACCGGAGGGCGGCATGAAAGAAGACCTCAAGGTTTACCTGAAAAATGGTCAGGACGGCTGGCTGCGCGATATCCTGCTGATCATGCTCGTACTGGGCATCCCGTTTCTGCAGTACCTGGGCGCACTGCCGCTGATCGACCCGGACGAAGGTCGCTACGCCGAGATCCCGCGCGAAATGCTGGAACGCTGGGACTTCATCACCCCCACCCTCAACTACGTACACTATTTCGAAAAACCGCCACTGCTGTACTGGCTGAATGCAGCCTCGATGCGGATCTTCGGCCTGAATGAATTCGCGGCCCGCCTGCCGTCGGCCCTGTGCGGACTGGCAACGGTTCTGACAACCTACCTCACCGCCCGATGGCTGTACGATCGGCGTACCGCCCTGATTTCGGCCCTGATCCTGGGGACCTCGGCCGGCTTCGTGCTCCAGTCGCGCATCATCCTGACGGACATGCTGCTGACCTTCTGCCTGACGGCCGCTTTGGGAGCCTTCATCGTGGCGGCCTCCCAGGAAAAACATCGTGACAGGGCACTGCCCTGGTACCTGTTCTACCTGTTTTCAGCACTGGCGGTTTTAACCAAGGGTCTGATCGGCATCGTTTTTCCGGCCGGGATCATCTTTTTTTATCTGCTGCTGGGACACGAGTGGGGCGTCTTGAAACGCATGCGCCTTTCAAGCGGCCTGCTGCTGTTTCTGGCGGTGGCGGCCCCCTGGTTTGTGGCGGTTTCGCTCCGCAATCCGGAGTTTGCCAGATTCTTCTTTATCCACGAGCATTTCGAGCGCTTTACCAGCAATGTTCACGGACGCTCCCAACCGGTCTGGTTCTTCATACCGGTACTGGCCGGCACCATGCTGCCCTGGTCGTTCTTCATTCCGGGCGCTCTGGGGCGGGCCTGGCGCAACCGCCATCACGAAGGGCTGCCGGGTCTCTTTTTACTGGTCTGGAGCGTGCTGATTTTCCTGTTTTTCTCAAAATCGGGCTCCAAACTGGTGCCGTACCTGCTGCCGATTTTTCCGCCGCTGGCGATCATGATCTCCAGCAGGTTCTGCGTCCTGCTGGAGGAACGTGGACGCGAGATCAAGCTGGTAGCGCTCCTGCTGGGCTCGGTCCTGCTGCTACTGGGTTGCGCTGCCATCGGCTACTCCAATCTGCCGCAGGCGTCTCTTGTCATAACATCACTGATTCCTTCTCTGACGGCTCCGCTGAAGCAGTTTATCACCCATGCCCCGGCGGTCTCAACGGCGGCCGGATTGGCGATCGGAGCCCTGTTCCTGCTACAGGGGATCGTCTTGCTCTTCTCGGCCGGACGGAATCCGGTCAGGATCGTG
>JACMKN010000077.1 GCA_014380135.1 Deltaproteobacteria bacterium | reverse complement strand
TTTATATCAGAGCGGCCTTTTTCATATGGAGATATGCCAATGAGTGAAACCAGCCGACCGTTTCGCCTTGTGGTCAACAAGCCTGTGCAGACCGTTTCCGTCAGCGGAGTCTATCTGATTACCGATCAGGGGGATAATCTGGCCGAGAGGGTGTGCCAGGCCTTGCGTGGCGGTGTTTCAGTATTGCAGTACCGTGCCAAGGACAAGGGGCGTTCTGCGTGTCTGGCTGAAGGAAGTGAGCTGAAGCGGCTGTGTGCTGCTTTCGGAACAGCACTCATTGTCAATGATGACGTTGATCTGGCCAGGGAACTGAATGCAGACGGCGTTCATCTGGGGCAGAATGACGGGACCATCTCCGAAGCCCGGGCCGTGCTTGGTCCGGACAAGATTGTCGGCAAATCAACCCACAATCTTGACGAAGCTCTTCGTGCCGAACAGGATGGCGCCGATTACATAGGCTTTGGCGCCATGTACCCGACTGAAAGCAAGGTCGTCAGCCACCTGCCCGGAACAGCCGGTTTGGAGTCGATCCGCAAACAGATTAAAATACCGGTTGTGGCAATCGGCGGGATAACCGCCGGTAATGCCTGCCGCGTTATTGAGGCGGGGGCCGATGCCCTGGCCGTTATTTCATCAGTACTTTCCAGTCCTCGTCCGGATATTGCCGTAGCTGAACTGGTCCTGCTTTTTAATCGTGTTCGCCCATTCCCGCGGGGCGCGGTGTTGAGTGTGGCCGGCAGCGATTCCGGGGGGGGAGCCGGCATTCAGGCCGATACCAAAACAATAACACTGCTGGGGAGCTATGCCGCTACCGTCCTGACGGCACTGACAGCCCAGAACACCAGGGGTGTTTCTTCAATCCACGGCTTGCCGCCAACGTTCGTGCTTGATCAGCTTGACACGGTACTGGCTGACATTCCAATAGATGTCATCAAGACCGGCATGCTCCATACCCCGGCTATCATCGCTGCTCTGGCGGAGCGCTTGCTGGAACGCAAGCTGATGATACCGCTAGTGATCGATCCGGTCATGGTTGCCAAGGGGGGAGCCGCACTGCTTGAACGCGAAGCCGTGCAGGTCTTTTGCGATCAGCTTTTGCCGCAGGCCTATCTTTTGACCCCTAACATTCCTGAAGCCGAGCGTCTGCTGGGACGTGCGATCAGGCATGAGCAGGAGATGGAACAGGCGGCCCGCGACCTGCACGCTATGGGGGCGGCCAATGTCCTTGTAAAAGGTGGACATCTGACCGGCAGGCAATCCAGCGACATTCTCTTCGACGGCAGTCAATGCCATGCTTTCAGCTCCGAGCGCTTCTTTACCAGCAATACCCACGGCACCGGCTGCAGTTATGCATCGGCTATTGCCGCTTTCCTGGCTCAGGGAGAGCCATTGCTGCAGGCGGTCGAAAAGGCGAAAAAATTCATCAGCGCCGCTATCCGTCTGGCCAGACCGCTGGGCAAAGGACACAGCCCGGTTAATCACTATCTGGCAGCGCAGGAATTATCATGAATCCGATAAACAAAATATGTATATTAACTAAACATCTTCGGGAATTTGCAAAAACCAACTTATTACTTACCAAAGGATATCGCTCATGACTCAGCTTGAATACGCCCGCAGGGGTCTCATAACCGAAAAAATGCAGCTTGCAGCAGTAGCAGAAGGGGTCGCACCCGAATTTATCCGTGACGGCATCGCCGCTGGTAACATTGTGATCTGCCACAACATCAAGCATACCAACGGCACTCCTCTGCCGGTCGGGGCCGGGCTGCGCACCAAGATCAATGCCAATATCGGTTCCTCCTCCGACGACACCGATATGCAGAAAGAACTCGAAAAAGCCCGCACCGCAGTTAAATACGGCGCCGACGCCATCATGGATCTTTCCACCGGCGGACCGGTGGACGAGATCAGGAGAGCGATAATTGCCGAAACCAGCGCCTGTATCGGCAGTGTGCCGCTTTACCAGGCCGCTCTGGACGCCGTGCGGGTCAAGAAGAAGGCTATCGTCGACATGACCGTGGACGACATCTTTGCCGGCATCATCAAGCATGCCGAGGACGGCGTGGACTTCATCACCGTGCATTGCGGCGTGACTCTCGGCACGGTGGAGCGGATGAAGAACGAGGGGCGTCTGATGGATGTCGTCTCGCGCGGCGGTGCCTTTACGATCGAGTGGATGAAATACAACAAACAGGAAAATCCGCTTTTCGAGCATTTCGATAAACTACTGGAGATTACCAAGGCTTATGACATGACGCTCTCCCTGGGGGATGGTTTCCGTCCCGGATGTCTGGCCGATGCCACCGACCGGGCCCAGATCCATGAACTGATCCTGTTGGGTGAACTGACCCAGCGTGCCCAGGATTTCGGCGTGCAGGTCATGATCGAAGGGCCGGGTCATGTCCCGCTCAACCAGATCCAGACCAACATCCAGCTGCAGAAACGGCTCTGCCACGGTGCGCCGTTCTATGTCCTGGGACCGCTGGTGACCGATATCGCTCCCGGCTATGACCACATCACCTGCGCCATCGGCGGGGCCATTGCGGCTGCGGCCGGGGCTGATTTCCTCTGCTATGTCACCCCCTCCGAGCACCTGCGCCTGCCGGACGTTCAAGACGTGCGCGATGGCGTGATTGCAGCCCGCATCGCCGCCCATGCCGCCGATATTGCCAAAGGTGTCAAGGGCGCCATGGCCAAGGATATCGCCATGGCCAAATGCAGGAAGAAGCTGGATTGGGAAGGGCAGTTTGCCCTGGCGCTGGATCCGGACAAGGCTCGTGAATTCCGGGCCAATTCGCCGGTTTCCGATCATGGCGCCTGCACCATGTGCGGCGAGTTCTGTGCCTACAAGGTCATGGATGATGCCATGGCAAGGTAGATCGTATTATCGTTATCGTTGAAGGATAAACAACAAAACGGCCCGCTGAATTCAGCGGGCCGTTTTGATATTGTGGATAACCAAATGCTTACAGTAAAGCGTCAATCCTTTGCAGTCCCTCCAGGGCACCGTATTCCAGCGAAATATGCGGTGCATCAATCCCGGTCTCGCGGGGATTGATGCGGATTACCGTTGTTCCGGCAGTCTCCCCCAGTTCTTCCGAGGTGTAGCGGATGGTGGGGATGGCCTTGCCGGCCCCCAGTTCGATAACCACGGTCCGTTTGCCACGGTTATCGTTCTGAAATTGCCTGAACTTTTCGCGCTGCCGGTCGGTGCGGTCAGAAATCCAGGACCAGTCGCCGAACATCAGGATGTTGGGACGGCTGACGCCACGACAATGTGGACAGCCTGGAATACTGCGGGAGCGCATGGTTTCCAGGTTGATCGAGAGTTGCTCGTTGTTGGGCCAGATGCTGCGGCAGCAGGGGGTCATACATTGCAGGTGGTGGATCGAGCCGTGCACCTCGACAATCCGGTCCTCGGCATAGCCGGCCTTCTGGAACTGGCCATCCACATTGGAGGTGACTACAAAATATTCGGCACTGTTGCGTTCTATCCAGCGCCGGATGATCCGGAAACCCTCGTGGGGAACCGTGGCACGGTACAGGTTGGTGCGGTGGCCGTAGAAACCCCAGCCGAAGGCCGGGTCACGCTCGAAGTGCTCCGGGTTGGCGCAATCGACAAAGGAGAGACCCAGGCGGGCATACACCGGATAGGCGTTCCAGAAACCGTGATCGCCGCGAAAATCGGGCAGACCGGAATCCACCCCCATCCCGGCACCGGCAGTGATGACAAAGGCCTCGGCCTCCCGTATCGCTTTGGCGGCGCGTTCCGGCATGAAATCAGATCAGGAGAGCAGATGCACGAACAGGCCGCTGCGCAGTTTGGGTTCGAACCAGGTCGATTTGGGAGGCATTATCTGATCCTGATCGGCCAGTTCGATCAGCTCGCCGATCGAGGTCGGGTGCAGCGAGAAAGCAACGGCATAATCACCGGAATCGACCAGGCGCACCAGTTCGTCGTTGCCGCGGATGCCGCCCACAAAGTGGATACGCTGGTCGGTGCGGGGATCGTTGATGCCGAGCAGCGGGCTCAGCAGGTTGTTCTGCAGGACCGAAACATCTAGTCTGTTGACGGTATCCTTCTCGTAAATGATCTTCGGGCGGGCATGAAGGCTGTACCAGCAACCTTCCAGATACATGCCGAAGTGATGGCGTTCCGCCGGAATTACCGGGGCAGGGCAGGGTGTTATCTCGAAACAGGATTTGACCTTTTCGATGAATCCGGCGGCACTGTTGCCGTTCAGATCCATGACCGCCCGGTTATAGGGCAGGATGTTGAGCTGGTTCTCGGGGAAGATGACCGTCAGGAACGAGTTGTACTCCTCGCTGCCGGTATGGCCTGAATTATTGTTACGACGCAGTTCGCGCACCCGGCCGGCGGCGGCGCTGCGGTGATGGCCGTCGGCGACGTAGAGTTTCGGGATTGCGGCAAACAGTGATGTCAGGCGTGATATTAAAGTCTGGTCGGCGACGACCCATAAGGTATGGCCGACTCCGTCATCGCTGACAAAATCGTATTCAGGCAGATCGGTGGAGACCCCTGCGATGATTCCCTCCACTTCGCTGCAGGAACGGGACAGGTAAAAGACCGGCTCGTCGTTGGCGTCCAGATAATCGATATGCTTGACGCGATCCTCTTCCTTGTCGGCCCGGGTTTGCTCATGTTTTTTGATCACGCCGCTCTGGTAGTCGTCCACGCTGGCGCAGACCACCAGGCCGGTCTGGGTGATATTACCCATCCGCTGACGATAAACGTAGAACGACTCATGGTCGTCCTGAAACAATACACCGCGTGCGATGAATTCCTTCAGGTTGGTTTTGCCCTTCAGATAGACCGGTTCGTCATGCGGGTCGATCTCGGCCGGCAGGTCGATCTCCGGACGGGAAACATGCAGGAAGCAGTCGGGATTGCCGGAAGCCATGCCCCTGGCTTCTTCCACATCCA
>JACMKN010000076.1 GCA_014380135.1 Deltaproteobacteria bacterium | reverse complement strand
CGCTGCGGGCGACAGGTTGTTAAACGCAGTTTGTGCGGCCAGTGCGGCAGCGGCTGCGATCACGCCCGGTGCAGAACCGGGAGGAGCGGTGGCTGTGTATATCGTCCCGTTCACTGCTCCGATATTAGAGGTCGTTTCCGTATAAACATTGGCTCCCGAATCATGGAATCCGGTGATCAGGGTAGAAGCCGCCGTGGTACCGATATTCCCGTTAATTACGGTAAAAACGCCCTGGTTGGTCATCCCGGATCCGCCGCCAAAACCTCCGAACGGCGCGGCCGCCCCAAGGGCGACTGACGTCGTACAGGCGCTTGTCGTGGTGGTGGTAAATGTCCATATTTTGTTAACTGCCAGTGCATTGCCGGCCAGGTCCTTGACCCCGGTTGTAATCGTGGCGGTATAGGTGGTGTTGGCGGCAAGATTGCCGGCCGGTGTAAAAGTCGCAATCCGGCTGGCTGCATTATAGGTGACTGTTCCTGTTACGGCGGTTACACCGGTTACTCCGGTTGCGCCTGTCACCTTGAAGTTGGTAGTGTTGACCGTCAAGGGGTCAAGCGCCTCACTGAAGGTTGCGGCGATGGTCTTATTGACACAGACACCCGTAGCAAGAACCGCAGGGTTTACGAGAGTCACTGTTGGTGCGATGGAATCCTGGACCGAACCTGTGGTAAAGCTCCAGACCTTGTTGACTGCCAGTGCATTGCCGGCCAGGTCCCTGGCGCCGGTTGTAATCGTGGCGGTATAGATGGTGCCGGAGGAGAGAAAGATGGTCGGAGTAAAGACCGCGGTTACACCGGAGTAGGTCACTGCGCCTGGAACAGACGTTGCTCCCTGGTTTAAGGTAAATGTTGTCGCGCTTATCGTGGCGGGGGCCATCACCTCACTGAAGGTTGCGGTGAGTTTGCTGCCGATCGGAACACCTGCGGCAGCATTAACAGGAACCGTGGAACTCACGCTGGGCCTGGTGGTATCCGCGGTCGCACCCGTGGTAAATTTCCAGACATGGTTACGTGCCAGTGCATGGCCATCCAGGCCTCTGGCGCCGGTGGTAATCGTGGCGGTATAGACTGTGCCGGACAGGAGATTGACGGTCGGTTTAAAGGCCGCAATTACACCGGCGTAGGTCACCGTGCCTGCAACAGCCGTTGTCCCGCGCTTCAAGGTAAATGTTGTCGTGTTGATCGTTGCGGGTTTCATCGCCGCACTGAAGGTGGCGCTGAGTTTGCTGCCGATCGGTACACCTGTGGCAGCATTGGCAGGGCTTGTGGCAGTCACGGTGATGTTGTCATCATCATCATCAAAACTTGCTTCGCCGCGTCCTGGCAGGGCAAGAAAAACACCCAGCATCAGGATAAATACTAGATAATCTTTATACGTCTTAAATTTTTTCATAAGAAATCCTTTCGAAACAGCTTAATAATCACAATTAATCCTTACTATCTTTCACATCTCTGAGCTGCTGCTGCGTATTCCTCTCTTTCCCTCTCCCTGTTCACATCAATACTTACAACAAGAGCAAGTAACCTGCCAATAACCGCTAAAAATCAGAAGGTTGAATTCTTTACCTGATAACAAGGGATTAGGTAAATCGGAGAAAATTTCAGGCAGTATGGCAGGCCTCGATTAGCCTCAACATTTGGCGGAACTTCAACATGCTGAGGGTAACCCTGAGGGATAGTGGGTAACCTGAACCGTTTTTTTACAAGGCCATTCCGCTTGCCCTGCCTTAAGACGGAATTCCGGAACACCTCAATTTAGCTGCCCAAATACTTTTTGGACATGCACTGAAAGGCGGGTATAATTAATTCATGAAAAAGCAAATTAAAGCGGCCAACAGCGCCGATGAAAAAACCGATTCCTCTCTCACAGAGACCCCGTCACCGCTGGAGACCCTCCCCTTCCCCATCGTCGGCATCGGCGCCTCCGCCGGCGGACTGGAGGCGCTGGAGCAGTTCCTGCGGAATGTGCCCGAGAACAGCGGCATGGCCTTTGTGATCGTCCAGCACCTGGACCCGAACTACAAGGGTATCATGGCCGAACTGCTCCAACGCACCACCGTGATGGAGGTCTTCCAGGTCAGGGACCGCATGCGGGTCAAACCAAACTGCGTCTACGTGATCCCCCCCAACAAGGACATGTCCATTCTGCACGGGGTGCTGCACCTGTTCGATCTGGCGACGCCCCGCGGTCTGCGTCTTCCAATAGATTTCTTCCTGCGCTCCCTGGCCGAGGACCGGCAGGAACGCAGCATCGGCGTCATCCTCTCCGGTATGGGCTCGGACGGCACGATGGGTCTGCGAGCCATCAAGGAAAAGGCGGGCGTGGCACTGGTGCAGGAGCCGGCTTCGGCCAAGTTCGACAGCATGCCCAGGAGCGCCATCGAGGCCGGGCTGGCCGACCTGATTGCCCCGGCCGAGGCCTTACCCGGAAAGATCATCGACTATCTCCGGCACGCCCTGATCTTTGCCAGGACCGATCAGTCACTGGAGGAGAAGGACCAGAGCGCCCTGGAGAAAGTCCTGATCCTGCTGCGGACCAAGACCGGCCAGGACTTCTCACTGTACAAGAAGAACACCGTCTACCGCCGGGTAGAGCGGCGCATGAGCATTCATCAGATCGACCGGATCGCTGCCTACGTTCGCTATCTGCAGGAGAACCCCCAGGAGGTGGAACTGCTCTTCAAGGAACTTCTGATCGGCGTGACCAGCTTTTTTCGCGACCCGGAGACATGGAGACTGTTACGGGAAGAGGCCATTCCGCTGCTCCTGGAGAGCCACCCGGCCGGCGGGACGCTGCGGGCCTGGTCAGCCGGCTGTTCGACCGGCGAGGAGGCCTATTCGCTAGCCATGGCCTTCAAGGAAGCACTGAGAGAGGTCAAACCCACCGAAGCTTTCAAGCTGCAGATCTATGCCACCGACCTGGACCAGGACGCAATCGACAAGGCCCGCCAGGGGGTCTATCCGGCCAATATCGCCGCGGACGTGTCCCCCGAGCGATTGAAACATTTTTTTATCCAGGAAGAGAACGGCTACCGGATCGGCAAGGAGATCCGCGAGATGGTGACCTTCGCTACGCAGAACCTGATCATGGACCCTCCCTTTACCAAGCTGGATATCCTGATCTGCCGCAACCTTTTGATCTATCTGACACCGGAACTGCAGAAAAAGCTGCTGCCGCTCTTCCACTACAGCCTGCTGCCGGGCGGCGTCCTGTTCCTGGGGAGCGCGGAGACCGTCGGCACCTTCACCGATCTCTTCACGCCCTTGAACGCCAAAGCGAGACTCTTCCGGCAACGCGAATCGGTCCTGGCCGAACCGCTCGCTTTTCCGGCCTCGTTTGTCCCCGCCCGGCCGGGAGTCCCAAGGGGGTTAACGATGCTGAAACCCGTAGCCAATCTCCAGTCGCTGGCGGAGCAGCTGCTCCTGCAGAGTTTTTCCCCGCCGGCCGTGCTAACCAACAACAAGGGCGACATCCTCTTTGTCAGCGGACGGACCGGTAAATACCTGGAGCCGGCGGCCGGCAAGGCCAACTGGAATATTTTTGCCATGACCCGGGAAGGGCTCCGTTTTGATCTGGGCAGCGCCTTCCAGAAAGCACTGCTGCAAAAAGATCCGGTCACCGTCCATGGTCTCAAGGTCGGGACGGGCGTCGGCACGCAGACCGTTGACATCACTGTCCAATCGATCGAAGAACCGGAGGCACTGCAGGGGATGGTGATGATCGTTTTTAGCGACGTGGCAACGCCCCCGAAACAGAAAAGGCCGGGCCGCTCCAAAACAGCTACATCCGACAGCGCCAAGGTCCCCGAACTGGAGCATGAACTCCAGCAGTTCCGCGAAGAACTTCAGACTACCCGAGAGGAGATGCAATCCTCGCAGGAAGAGCTCATCTCCACCATTGAGGAACTGCAGTCCACCAACGAAGAGTTGCAGTCCACCAACGAGGAGCTGACCACCTCACGGGAAGAGATGCAGTCCCTGAACGAAGAACTGCAGACGGTGAACGCCGAGCAACAGTCAAAAATGGAGGAGCTGGCGCGGGTGAGCAACGACATGCGGAACCTGCTCAACAGCACCGAAATAGTCACCGTGTTTTTGGATAACGAACTCCATATCCGGCGTTTCACCAGCGGGGCGGACAAACTCTTCAAGCTGAGAGCGGGTGATGTGGGGCGGCCGCTCTCCGAAATCGTGAGCGACCTGATTTATCCCAAGATGACCGAAGAAGTACAGGAGGTGCTGCGGACGCTGGCTTTTTCTGAAAAACAGATCGCCGCCCGCGATGGGCGCTGGTTTTCGGTGCGCATCATGCCCTACCGGACCATGGAGGATGTAATCGGCGGGGTGGTGATCACCTTTGCGAACATCACAGTGTTCAAGAAGTCCGAGGCGGAACTGCGTGAGGAAATTGCAAGGCTGAAGGCTGAAGGTTGAATTAAGGAGCGGCAATGAAATTCAACAAGGAAAAGAATCTGTCACCAGCCGCCGTATTGCGCAGTCAGGCGGAAGAGATGTTGCGTGCAAGAACGGTTGAATTGCAGCCACCTCAAACCAGTCAAGAAACGCAGAGGCTTGTCCAGGAACTTGAGCTCCACCAGATCGAACTGGAAATGCAGAACACGGAGCTGCGCCGGACCCAGGAGGAGTTTGAGTTATCACGGAACAAGTATGCCGAACTATATGACTTTGCACCCGTCGGCTATTTCACCTTTGATGCGCGTGGAGTGGTACGGGAGGTGAATCTTACCGGCTCGGGCCTGCTGGGAATAGAGCGGCAACTGCTGGTCAATAAACCTTTTAGCAGTTTTATTGCCGATGCAGACGGAAGGGAGATTTTTTCAAATCACCTGGAAACCGTTTTGCATGGACCGGGCATCCATAGATGCGAAATCAGACTCACGGGAAAAGACGGCACGGTAATCCATGGCCAACTTCAGAGCGTCACAGCCGATACTGGCGAAGGTAAAAACGGTTTTATCCTTTCCTCAATCGTTGACGGCACGCTTGGCAAGCAGTTGGAAGCGGAAATCCAGGATGCCCGGAAATATGCCGAAAGCATTGTAGAAACGGTGCGCGAGCCGCTGGTGGTGCTGAATTCCGACCTGAAGATCCTGACCGCAAACCACAGCTTCTACGAAACCTTCAAGGTAACCCCAAAAGAAACCATCGGGAATTTCATCTACGACCTCGGTAACCGGCAATGGGACATTCCCAAACTGCGGGTACTATTTAAGGAGATCCTCCTCCATGATACCGTCTTCAACGGCTATGAAGTCGAGCATGATTTTCAGGGTATCGGCCGCAAGATCATTCTGCTCAACGCCCGACAGATTTTCCGGGAAAAGATCGGTTCTCACATTATCCTGCTGGCCATGGAAGACGTTACTGACCGCAAGCAGTTGGAAACGGAAATCCAGGATGCCCTGGAATACGCCGAGAACATTGTCGAAACCGTGCGCGAGCCGCTGGTGGTGCTGAATTCCGACCTGAAGATCCTGACTGCCAACCACAGCTTCTATGAGACCTTCAAAGTAACGCCCGCGGAAACCATCGGCAATTTCATCTACGACCTCGGTAACCGGCAATGGGATATTCCCAAGCTGCGGGTACTCGTTGAGGAAATCCTCCCCAATGATACAGTTATCAATGGCTATGAAGTCGAACATGTTTTTCAGGGTATCGGCCGCAAGATCATCCTGCTCAACGCCCGGCAGATTTTCCGGGAAAATATCGGCTCACACATCATCCTGCTGGCCATGGAAGACATTACCGAACGCAAGCATCTGGAAGCGGAAATCCAGGATGCCCTGGAATACGCCGAGAACATTGTCGAAACCGTGCGCGAACCGCTGGTGGTGCTGAATTCGGACCTGAAGATCCTGACCGCCAACCACAGCTTCTATGAGACCTTCAAGGTAACCCCCAAGGAAACCATCGGGAATTTCATCTACGATCTGGGTAACCGGCAATGGGACATTCCCAAGCTGCGGGTGCTGTTCGAGGAGATCCTGCCCCTTGATACCGTGATCAACGGTTATGAAGTCGAGCATGATTTTCCCGGTATCGGTCGTAAGACTATTCTGCTCAACGCCCGGCAGATTTTCCGGGAAAATATCGGTTCACGCATTATCCTGCTGGCCATGGAAGACATTACCGAAAGCAAGCTGGCCGGGGAGGAAATCGAGAGACTGAACGTGAAGCTGGCGGCGCGGGCCGCCGAACTGGAGGCAGCCAACCTGGAACTGGAGGCATTCAATTACACGGTTGCCCACGATCTTCGCAATCCATTGAACGTCATCAGCAGCTACTGCCAGGCACTCAAGGAGCTGTTCGGCGACAAACTCGATGACAAGTGCAATCGTTACATCCAGGAGATCTACAATGGTACCCTGCGCATGAACCGACTGATTGAGGCTCTAATCAATTTCTCCAGGCTGATGCATGTCGAACTGAACCGTGAGGGTGTCGATCTCAGCAGAATGGCGAAGGAGGCAGCCGAAGAACTGAGGGGAACCGAGGCCGCACGCCGGGTCGAGATCCGGATCGCCGACGGGATCGTCGCCAATGGGGATTCAAACCTGTTGCGGGTAGTCCTGACGAACCTCCTCGGCAACGCCTGGAAGTTCACCGCTACACAGGAGCAAGGAATCATCGAGTTCGGCACAACGGAAGTCGATGGAAAGCCGGCCTGTTTCGTCCGGGACAACGGAAGCGGCTTCGATATGGCGGATGCGGATAAGCTCTTTATCCCTTTCCAGCGCCTCCCCGGCTCCGAAGAAAGCAGAGGTTTCGGCATCGGCCTGGCCACGGTGGAAAGGATTATCCGGCGCCACGGCGGGAGAGTTTGGGCCGAGGGAGAACCGGGCCAAGGGGCGACCTTCTGGTTCACCGTACAGGTTTAAGGCGACTGCATCCTCACCCTGAAAGGTAACTAAATTGAAGAAATACCTGTTTATAAATGGCGGATTTGTACTGGCCATGGTGATTCTGGCGACAATCGGGTGGTTGAACTACCTGAACATTACGTCAATGAACGAGTACGAACGGTGGGAGCGTCATACCCATACCGTGAGCCGGGAACTGGATGAACTTCTTCTTGCCTTGGACGGCGTCGAGATCGGGGAGCGCGGCTTTGTCATCACGGGTAAGGAAAAATTTCTGGAACCGTACCACGTTGCGCTTGGCAATATCGGCCAGTTACTGCCGCGCCTTCGGGGGCTGATGGAAGAAGATACCCGGCACGAGTACCATTTGGCCAGTATTGAACCCATGATCAGGGAGAAGCTGGCCATTGCCGGGAAAACCATAGAACTCCGCAGAACAGCCGGTTTTCAGGCAGCATACCAGGTAGTGCTTGAGGAAAGAGGCGCGGATCTCATGGACGAGATCCGCAAAAGGGTGATCATGGCCAGGTCGGAAGAGTATCGGCTTCTGAACACGCTGAATGCCAAGGAGCGTGCTGGCATAGAAAAGGCGCTCCTGGCACTCATTGCGGGGAACATCGTGAGTTTCTTCCTCCTTATCATGGTATTCCTGCTCCTTTGGAGGGAAATCGGCCAGCGCGTCAAGACCGAGGAAGAGTTGCGCAAGCACCGGGACCACCTGGAAGAACTGGTTCAAAAACGGACCGTCTTGCTGGAGCAGGCGAAACGAGAGGCCGAGATTGGCAATCGCGCCAAGAGCGAGTTCCTGACGAACATGAGCCATGAGATGCGGACCCCGCTGACTGGAATCCTCGGGGTTATTGACCTGTTACTGATGAACGGCCCGACGGAAAAGCAGCACCACTTCCTGAAGATGGCAAAGACGTCAGCCGACTCGCTCAAGCTGCTCATCAACGACATCCTCGATTTTTCAAGGGTAGAAGCCGGGGAAATCAGCTTCATGATGCAGCCTTTCAATCTACGCGATTGCATCCGCGACGCCGCCGATATTTTTGAAATGGAAGTCGACCGCAAGGGTCTCCGCTTCCTCCTGGAGATCGACGACGGGGTGCCGGAAATGGTGGTGGGGGACGCGGGAAGGCTCCGGCAGGTGCTGGTGCATCTGGCGGGCAATGCAGTGAAGTTCACGGAACATGGAGAAATCAGTATTTGCGTCCGTCCCGCCCCTGATACCGACCGACCTGGACAGGATGCTCTACTGTTCGCCGTACGGGACACGGGGATCGGCATCCCTGCCGACTACCTGGAAAATATTTTCGAAATGTTTACCCAGGCGGATGCGTCATTGACCAAAAAATATGGCGGGTCCGGACTTGGATTGGCCCTTACCAAGCAGATCGTAGAGAATATGGGCGGGAATATCCGGGTCGAGACCCGAGTTGGAGAAGGAAGTGTGTTCTATTTTACAATTCCGCTCGTAATACCTGCTTAGAGGCTCACCCAGGAGGGAGGTTTTGAATGAAACTCTCAGAGCAATCGATTTCAATTCTGATTGTTGAAGATGAAAAGGTTATCCGCGAGGTGATCGGCGACATGATCTCCACGAAATTCCCCGATGTCGCCATTTACTTCGCCGAAAACGGTAAGTTGGGGGTGGCACTTTTCAAAGAGCATATGCCGGAGATCGTCATCACCGACATCCAGATGCCCGTGATGGATGGCATCGAGATGGCCGGAGAAATCAAACCGATAAGAACCGGGACAAAGTTCATCGTGCTCACCGCCTTCAGTAATACGGGCTACTATGAGAAATTCAACGAAATCGGCTTCCATGATTTCCTGCCGAAGCCGATCGAGTTCGACAAGCTGTTTGTTGCGATTGAAAAGTGTTTTGCCGAGATTGCGATGGAACGGCAATAACGAGTCGGAGGAAAACGCCATGAAAATTCTGATAGCGGAAGATGACCCTGCCTTCCGCCAACTTCTGGAAGATATATTGGTCACATGGGGATACGAGGTGGTGGTTACCCGGGACGGAAACGAAGCCTGGCAGGCCCTCATGGCCAAGGACGCCCCGCAGCTTGCCATCCTTGACTGGAAGATGCCGGGAATGGAGGGGATAGAAATATGCCGACAATTCAGGAAAGATGCGAAAGAGAATTATACTTACATAATCCTTCTGACATCGCAGCAGCGGGATGAAGAACTCGTCATCGGCATGGAAGCCGGAGCGGATGACTACGTTATCAAACCATTCAAACATAACGAATTGAGGGTGCGCCTCCGCGCCGGCAGACGGATCATCGAGTTGCAGAATGAGCTCTTGGCAGCCCGCGAAATCCTGTATGAGAAGGCTACCCACGATTCTCTTACCGGTCTGCTGAACCATGAAGAGATCCTCGGCATACTGGACAAGGAACTGGCCAGGTCCGAGCGAGACGGGGTATGTGTCAGCGTAATCATGGCAGATATCGATCATTTCAAAAGGGTAAATGACACATACGGACATCTGGCGGGAGACGAGGTACTTCGCATAACCACCCAAAAAATGCTTTCCATGGAGCGACCATACGATTCCATCGGGCGTTACGGCGGAGATGAATTCATTGTCGTCCTGCCCGAGTGTTGCATAGAGTGCGCTGCCGCTTTAGCGGAAAGACTCCGTTCATGCATAAACAGGGATAGCGTGGATACATCGGAAGGGATGATTCCGGTCACCATCAGCCTCGGGGTGGCAACCAGCGGCAAAGATGGGAAACGGGATGGGCACTCCCTTATCAAGGTTGCCGACGCAGCTCTTTACAAGGCCAAGGAGAATGGGCGTAATCGAGTGGAGATTGCTCCCGATGATGGGATGCGGACAGAGTTTCAACCTGAGCCGGATACCATAGGAGGAAAACACAATGAAGATCCTGATAGCGGAAGATGAACCTGCTTTTCGCCAGCTTCTGGAAGAGACGCTGGCCAGGTGGGGGTACGATGTGGTGACAAGCCGGGACGGTAATGAAGCCTGGCAGGCCCTTAGGGCCAAAGACGCGCCCCGCCTCGCCATCCTCGACTGGCTGATGCCGGGTATTAATGGAGATGAATTATGCCGGAAAATCAGGAAAGAGCTGCCGGAACCCTACACATATATCATTCTCCTCACTTCGCAGCACCAGGACGAGGATCTCGTCAAAGGCATGGAAGCAGGAGCGGATGACTACCTGACAAAGCCATTCAAGACCAACGAGCTGAAGGTTCGCCTCAACGCCGGGAAACGCATGGT
>JACMKN010000075.1 GCA_014380135.1 Deltaproteobacteria bacterium | reverse complement strand
TTTGCAATCAAGGGGAAACAGGACCGGACGCTGGAAGTACTGGAAGGGATCGAAAAGCGCCTGGCCGCTCTTGAGGCCCACCTGCAGCGGGCCAGGCCGGATGACAGTCTTCACGAACCACCAGCAGCGCTATCGCCGGCATCAGATTCAGAGAGCAGGTTTCACGTCGAAAAAAATCTCTCTTCCCAGGAAACATCTGCCTGACAACTGCTCCCGGCCAATGTGGAAGGCAGTGTTCGCTGAAAATTCTTACAAAACATGGAGACGTGGGAAGATGTTATTGCATGGCAAAAAGGCGCTGATTTTCGGCGTTGCAAACGATAAGAGTATTGCCTGGGCGATTGCCAGGCTGTTTCACGAGCAGGGGGCCGAACTGGCCATAACCTATGCCGGTGAAGCGCAGGAGAAACGGGTGCGGCCGCTGGCTGAATCGCTCAAGGCTGCCGCTATCCTGCCCTGTAATGTCACCAGTGACGACGAGATCAAGAACGTTTTCAGCGAACTGGGTAAAATCTGGGACGGCGTGGACATCATCGTCCATGCCATAGCCTTCGCCAACAAGGATGAGCTGAAGGGAACCATCCTCAACACCAGTCGCGAGGGCTTTGCGACAGCGATGGATATCAGTGTCTACTCGTTCCTGGCCCTTCTGAAAGAGGGCCGGCACATGCTGCAGGGGCGCAATGCTGCCGTCCTGACGCTCAGCTATTATGGAGCGGTGAAGGTCTTTCCCAGTTATAATGTCATGGGAGTTGCCAAAGCGGCCCTGGAGGCTGAGGTGCGCTACCTGGCCGAGGCGTTGGGTCCGGAAGGGATTCGCGTCAACGGCATTTCGGCCGGTCCGATCCGCACCCTGGCAGCCGCAGGTGTAAACGGCTTCACCCAGATTCTGAACCATGTGGAAGTAAAGGCGCCGCTGCGCCGTAATGTCACGCAGGAAGATGTGGCCCGTTCGGCGCTTTATCTCTGCAGCGACCTCTCCAGCGGTGTCGCCGGCGAGATCCATTATGTGGACGGCGGCTACAATGTCGTAGGTATCTAAACAGTTTAAGGTCAAGCTTAAGAAGTTAACGATTCTTCTGGCTCTGGCCGCACTTCATTTCCCCCGGAGCATTCCCATCAAAGAACCATACGGTCATCTTGCAGGTTTAAAATCAAGTCAGATCCAGGCACTGGAGCGACTGTACCGCAGGCGCGTCCCCCCTTCCGAATTTTGCTCGCACGAGCTGGCCAGCCGCCTGGTCGAGCTTTCCGGCGATCTTCGCCGCCAGATCGGCATTCTGGTTAATCGCTCCGGAATCGTGGAATATGTCGTCGTCGGCGATGAAAAGGGGCTGGTGATTCCCGAACTGAGCGATTACCCCTTGGGCAAGCGTGCCATGCGTGGCCTGCGACTGATCCATACCCACCTGAAAAACGAGCCGATCAGCGAAGACGATCTGACCGACCTTTCTCTGCTGCGGCTTGATCTTCTGGCAGCCCTGCTCTTCGCGCCAGGCAAACAGCAGATTTCCGCCCAGCTGGCCTGGCTGTCGCCTGACCAGCGCGGGGCCAGCACGGTCGTTGAGCCGGTCAAGCTGCTGGATCGCATCGATCTTGACTTCGTACATTTTATTGACGAACTGGAAGCCGATCTGGAAAAAGCGGCCCGCATGACAACCAAGGCCGGAGATGCTCTGGAACGGGCCATCCTGATCTCGGTCACGACCTCCGGCACCCGCCAGGGAGCCGAAGATTCGATGGCCGAGTTGCGGGAGCTGGCCCGCACGGCCCAGGTTGAAGCGCTGGACGAATTCATCCAGCGTCCACGCAGCCTCAACCCCCGTTTTCTGATGGGGGAGGGCAAGATGCGCGACGTCGTCATCCGGGCGCTGCAGCGTGGCGCCAGCATGCTGATCTTCGATCAGGAGCTGACCCCGGCCCAGATCCGCAGCATCTCGGCCATGACCGAGTTGAAGGTTATCGACCGCAGCCAGCTGATCCTGGATATCTTCGCCCGTCGGGCAAAAACACTGGACGGCAAGGTGCAGGTGGAACTGGCCCAGCTGAAATACCTGCTGCCGCGTCTGACAGGTCGTGGTGTGCAGATGTCGCGCCTGATGGGGGGCATCGGTGGGCGCGGGCCGGGCGAAACCAAGCTGGAGACCGACCGCCGCCGCATCCGCGACCGGATTGCCAGTCTGGAGCGGGAACTGAAGGAGCTGTCCCGCGGCCGCGACCAGCGCCGTCAGCAGCGTATCAAGGCTGGTGTGCCGATCATCTCGATCGTCGGCTACACCAACGCCGGCAAATCGACCCTGCTGAATGCGCTGACCAAGAGTGACGTCTTTACGGAAGACCTGCTCTTTGCCACCCTGGATACCTCCACCCGTCGCCTGCGCTTTCCACGTGAGCGGGAGGTGATCATCACCGATACGGTTGGTTTCATCCGTTCACTGCCGAAGTCCCTGATGGGGGCTTTCAAGGCGACACTGGAGGAAATGCGGGATGCCGATCTTCTGCTGCATGTGGTCGATTCATCCCATCCCCGTTTCGAGGACCAGATCGCCCAGGTGCGGACCATTCTGAAAGAGCTGGAACTGGGGGACAAGCAGGAACTGCTGGTGTACAACAAGGCTGATCTGCTGGACGAGATGCGGATGAAGGATATGGTCGGTTTTCTGCGGGTGCGGCAGTCTGCCAGGACCCAGAACAGTGTAACGGTCTCGGCCCGCGACCGCAAGAGCCTGGCGCCGCTGATGGATGAGCTGCAGAGAAGGTTCTGGCCGGAGGAAGCGCAGGAGGTCTTGGCGCCGATTGACTGATGCGTTTGCCGGCGTGTAGCTGCAATTACCTGGTAAAAAACCGGATGGCGCTGTAAATAATATCGAACAGGTCCGGATCGGACCGCAGCAAGGGCTCTCCGAAACTATCGAACGGAGACGGCTCAGCCCGGTAACCTGCCAGACCCTGACGTTTTTCATTCTCTATTTTTAGTTCTTCTCTTCGAGTCTGTTCCCGTCGTTCCTGATCAAGAAGTTTGCCCCCCAGCTTCATCCATTCCATCAAATGCCGCAGTTCCCCGCCATCCAGCCAGACCCCGTGATCCTTGCAGCGATCGACGATGACGCCGCTCCTGGCACCAAAGTTGACCCGGTTCATTAACTGTGAGCAGACCGGGCATTTGATGTAGGCCACCGGATACTGCTCCGGCTGCCGGTTGGCATTGATGCCGTCCAGCCCGCTTCTGTCTATCAGAAATACATTCTTGACGGCAGCGTCCAGCAGAGCTTCCAGTTCCGCCGGATCGAAGAACAGACCCAGACATTGATCGCACTTTTCGATGAGAAAGGTGCCGTTCAGTTTCAGGTCGATGGTTTTCAGGCCATTGGCACAACGGGGGCAACTGCGGGGCAGATCGGTTTCATGGGTAGTGTGGTAATGTATGCCCCTGAGATCCACGTCATTGCGGTCGCCGCAATAGGCGCACAGCAGGGAGCCGTCGGACAAGGGGGCGTTACAGTTGGTACATCTGGCCATGGGCAGGCACCTTTCAATTACCGGGTCGGATCGTCGCGGTGCAGTATACTGTAAAAACCGGCCCGAGGTAAACCCGTGAACTGCCGGGTGGAGCACATCCTGTAAATCAAGTGGTGAGCAGAACGCCGCTCATGTCGTTGTCCGCTTGCCGTATGAAGCGACCCAGCTCATTATCTTCCAGAGATGCCATCTCGCCGAGCGTGACCGTTTTGAAGGTGTCGATCTCGCTGTCGCTGCTATTGTAGGTGGTGGTATAAAAAGCGATGCGTTTTCCCCGGTCAAGCCCCATCTCCAGCAACTGACGGGCACCGCTCCGGATCAGCTGCAGCTTCCGGTGAAGGTCGAGCAGATCCTTCACCGTCCAGACCCCCAGATAGATCGGGCTGTTGACGTTCCGCACGTCCCCGACCAGTTCCCCCCGCAGCAGATGATCCTTATCGCGGGAGAGGTACGGCACAAAGTCGAGATGTTCGGCAAACTTGCGGTCGGTCATCAGGAAATTACCGTTTTCGGGATCGAGGGTGAATATCATGGTGCGGCCGACCGCCTGACCGTAACTCTGGAACAATACGTCCTTGAACTCCTGAAACGGCACATGCTGCGCGATGTAGGTCTCGTTCCTGCTGATGCGACTGGTCATCCCCAGCAGCCACGAGCCGATAGAGGGATTGTCGATGCGGCACTTTCTTACTTCGTCCTTCAGGAAGCTGAAGGATTTGCCGCCAAAGCGGTACAGCATGACACTCTGGAAGATGTCACGGACATTATTGTACCTGCTGAAATGGTAGATAAGATCGTAGCTGAACAGCTCCATCTGCCGGAGCTGCCAGATGAAGGCGGAAATATCATCACTGCTGCTGTCAGCGCCGAGCTGAATCGTCTGCGTCGACTTGATGAACCTGACATACCTGCTTCCCAGATCCGCCAGTAGCGCCGTATCCCTGGTTGTGCTCCTCTTCAGGGTGATGGTCCAGCGGGTAAACTCACCCTCCCTGCTTTCCACGGAAATGTGGTCTGCGCCAAACGTGGCGTAGGTCTGTCTTGTCCCGATCCCTTCGCCCGTCTCCCCCTTGGTTGACCTGCCGACAAAGAGCGGAACATAATCCTCCCCCCGCGCCAGCCTCTCAGCCGCGATACCGATGCCGTTGTCGGTGATGGCAAGGGTAACCGTATCGTCGTGCTGATCCAGCTCAAACTCAAGCAGACCGGTTCTTCCCGCCGACTTGATGGCGTCCATCGCATTGGAGACGATATTTAT
>JACMKN010000074.1 GCA_014380135.1 Deltaproteobacteria bacterium | reverse complement strand
TCCGGCCAACATCCTCAGGCTCATTCCAGGTGCCTTCGTTCAACGGATTCATTGCTTCTTACCCCCGACAGGCTGCCTGTCTTTAGCCTCCACAACCGCCCCCGGCGTCAGACGCAACTGACCGTCCACCACCACGGTCTCACCCGCCGCCAGCCCCTTCTCGATAACCGTCTCCTCACCCGCCGCCGCAGCGGATGTTACCTGACGCATCTCCACCTTGTTATCCGACTTCACCACATAGACAAACTCTCCCTGCTGGCTGGTCTGGATGGCCTGGGTCGGGACGACTACCGCATTTTGCCGGGAGGCGAGTGTTATCAGCACATCGGTAAACTGCCCCGGCCAGAGTTTATGTGACTTGTTGGCAAAAACCCCCTTGAGCTTGATCGTGCCGGTAGCCGGATTCACGGCATTATCCAGAAAGCTGATCGTCCCGACCTCGGTACTCCCCGGTTCATTGGGGATAACGGCCTCTATCTTCAACTGACCGGCAGACATGCCCCGCTTTACTTCCGCCAGTCGTTTTTCCGGGACGTAAAAGGTCACGTAGATCGGAGTAAGCTGATTGACCGTCACGATCGGTAGATCGTTGGCCTTCACCAGGTTGCCCGGTTGCAGTGCGATGCTGCCGGTCCGGCCGGATATGGGCGACCGGATCGAACAATAAGCGAGCTGAATTCTGGCGTTTTTTATGGCGGCACGATCGGCAGCCAGGGTGGCCGCCAGTGATTCGGCATTCGATTGCAGCAACTCGTACTGATCCCGGGTAACGATTCCATCCTTGAGTAACCCTTCGTAACGCAGTACCTGTTCGCGGGCGAATCTGGCCTGGGCCTGATCCTTTGCCAGGGCGGCCTCGTATTGACTCAGGGTCGCCTGGAACGGCTCCGGGTCGATACTGATCAGCAAGGCCCCCTTCTCCACGTCACTGCCTTCCGTGAAATGGATTCGCGCTATCTGGCCGCTTACCTGAGACTTGATGGCAACGCTGGTGTAGGCCTCGATGTTGCCGATGGCCTTGACCTGGACCGGCACATCTTTCTGCAGCGCCTGCGCCACCTTTACCGGCACGGTTGGTTTTGATTTGGGCTTCTCTTTTTTGGGAGTGCAGGCGACGCAGAAGATTACTATAAGTAAACCTGTCAGGATTATTGAAGTTTGCTTCATGTTGTTCTTCTCTCCTGGTTCAATACTGGAATGCACTGCTTCGAATATGATGTGACGGATTACATCATAACACCGACCATCGGCTTCAGGATAATCTTTGTCATATTCGAAGCAGTTGAAAGTCAGCAGCATCGAAAAATAAAATGGATCTATGGAGAGTTACCACCCATAGATCCACCTGAACCAGATTCAACAATTGATTTTGCCGAGCGAGCGACAGGCAATTAAAACAGTTTGTGCTCGAAAGAAAGATAAGCCATCACACCGTACTCCCCCCCGGATGGGCCGACACCGATCGGCATGGAGATGCCCGGCACGATCTGCAGATTTTTTAAATCAATTGCGTAGCGCAGACCCGGGTTGATGATGAATGAATTACTGCTTTCCGTCACTCCATTGGAGACGACAGCCTGTTCGGCGCTGCCGACAAACTCAACCAGCGCGTTCAGGTTGCGGTTTAAAAGATAGACCAGACTCATGCCGTAGTTGGTGTTGAAGGTATCCGCCTTTTCTCCGCCCGCTTCCCTGGCGTTGGGTGTAAAGGTCAGGCCCAGATTCCAGTGGGTGACAAAGCGCTCATTCAGTCTCAGGCTGACAGGAAGATTGACCTGATATCCGACCGTTCCGTTTCCCAACCCCTGCTTTTCATCACCGGTCGGCAGGATCAGGGAGAAGCGCGGCGAGACAGCCATCAGGCCCTCCTTGAAAATTGCCTGATAACGGTAATTCAGTGCCACATCACCGAGTCCGGTGTGGCGCCCCTCGTCACTGCCCAGTTTTTCCAGCGGAATGGTGTAGGAGAACTGGTGGGCCTGGGTGGGAACCGGCCATTCCTGGGTGAAGGAATAGGCCCAGCTATCGCCCTTCATATACTTGAAGGTCTGAATCTCCTGAATAACACCATCTTCCTGGTTGTAGGCTTCTTCCAGAAGAAATGAGTTGTCCTGAATTTCACGGTACGGCTCTTGAGCCAACGCGACTCCCACACTTGCCAAAATCACAAAAACAACTGCTGCAATACATGTTTTACTCATTTTGCTGACCCCTCCAGATCGTTATTGAAACTGGTTTTCAATATAGGGAAGCGTTTTAATGTTGTCAATCATTAAAAAGCTGAAAATCAATCGCCGGAAACTGCTTGACAGCTGTTGGCCCCCGGTCTAGTAGTGGCGGAAAAGGAGAGAATCCATGGATACTCAAACAAAATTCAAGGCGCTGGTTGTGGAAAAGACAGCTGACAGGCAGTTCGTGCGGGAGATCCGGGAGCGTTCCATCGACGACCTCCCTCCGGGGGAGCTGCTGCTGCGGGTGCACTACTCCTCACTCAATTACAAGGATGCCCTTTCGGCCACCGGACATCCCGGCGTGACACGGCAATTTCCCCACACTCCGGGCATTGACGCGGCCGGAGAGGTGGTCTCGTGCGCGGATGGCTCCTTTGCTCCGGGTGACAAGTTGCTGGTGACCGGTTATGACCTGGGGATGGAGACCGACGGCGGCTTCGGCCACTATGTCCGTATCCCCTCCTCCTGGGCGGTACCGCTTCCGGCCGGCTTGACGCTGCGCGAAAGCATGGCGCTGGGTACGGCCGGATTCACGGCGGCGCTGTCGGTTTTGAAGCTGGAGCGTGCCGGAGTAAAAGCGGGGGATGGCGAGATCCTTGTCACCGGAGCTACCGGCGGGGTCGGGAGTATGGCTGTCGCC
>JACMKN010000073.1 GCA_014380135.1 Deltaproteobacteria bacterium | reverse complement strand
GTCCTGGCGACCCGCATCATCAATCATCTTGGTCTGGACGGCCTGTTTCGAACTGTTTTCGCCATCGACGATGCCTGGCGCTCCAAACCGGATGAACAGATGCTGGCCGGTATTCTGAAAGAGACCGGGTTGGCGCCGGCCGAATCACTTTTTGTGGGGGACCGTTACGATGTGGACCTGCGCGTACCGGAGCAGTGCGGTTGTCCGGTCTATCTCAGCCGGACTGTTGAACAGCTGCTGCGGCTGGAGGAACTGCTTGCCAGCCGTGCCGGTGTGGATTAAATACACCAGGCAATTCTGTTCCAGCGGCGGCATTTATCTTCGACTGGCATTCCGGCATAGGCCGGGCTGGTGGAGGGGAGTACGACCAGTTCGCTATTTTTGAAATGGTCCGGATTGACATGCTTTGTAAACAGTTTGAAGGCCAGCTGTCCGTTGAAGAAAACCGTGCGGCAGTGATGATTGCCGAAAAAAGTCGCGAAGTCATTTACGACCGGCTGCCTGATGCTGCCGTCAGCACTGCCATCCCTGTCACAGGCTTGCAGAACGTCCCAGACCGCGATCCGCCTGGAGATCAGGATCTCGCAACGTTTCTCGTAAGGCTGCTGCCGCCCGGCGCCGCAGATTTCATCCAGCATGTCCCAGAAGATATTTCTCGGATGTGCGTAATATTGTCCGGTTGCCAGCGACCGCTCTCCCGGAAATGTGCCGAGTATCAGAACCGCGGCATCTTCTCCGGCAATCGGCAGCAACCCGGTTTTCATCATCTCCGCTCCGCCACACGCTTCAATTTCAAGCCGTTGCACGTCGCAGGTATGCCAGCAGCTCCTGCATATCCTCCGGCGGTTCAGCCGTAAACTCCATGTATTCACCGCTGGAAGGATGGATAAAGCCCAGGCAGCGGGCGTGCAGCGCCTGACGCCCAAGCCGGTTGATCATGCCGCGCAGCTGCGTGTCGGGAATGTTGTTGATCCGTCCGCCATCCGGGTAGAGCGGGTCCCCCAAAAGCGGGAAGCCGGCCTCGGTCAGATGTACCCGGATCTGGTGGGTACGTCCCGTTTCCAGCCGCAGTTCAACCAGCGAAACCCGGTTGTAACGCTCCTTCACCCGCCAGCGGGTCACGGCCTGTTTACCGTGTCGGGCCGTGCCCGACAGTCGCAGCCGTTCAGTCGGGTGTCGGCCGATTATGCCCTCGATCTTGCCGGAATCTTCCTGCGGGCTGCCATAGATCAGCGCCTGATAGATACGCTTGACCGAATGGACGCTGAACTGTGCCGAAAGCGCCTGGTGGGCCCGGTCGTGCTTGGCCGCTACCAGCACGCCGGAGGTGCCCTTGTCCAGGCGATGAACGATGCCGGGCCGCAGTTCGCCGCCGATGCCGGACAGATCCGTACAGTGGGCCAAAAGTGCGTTCACCAGTGTGCCGCTGGCGGTGCCGGGGCAGGGGTGCACCACCATGCCGGCCTTCTTGTTGATCACGATCAGGTCGCTGTCCTCGTAGAGCACCTCCAGCGGAATGGACTCCGCCTGCGGTTCGGCCGGCTGTGGCTCCGGTATCTCGACTTCGAGCTGCTCGCCGCCTTTAAGCTTATGCGACGGCCTGACCTGCGAGCCGTCCACCAGCACATGGCCGTTTTCTATCAGGCGCTGGATGCCGGCCCGCGACTCTCCATCCATTTCCCGGCTGAGAAAAAGATCGATTCGGATGGATTCGGTTTCGGAAGGATATGTCAGTGAAATCTTGTTCATGGTACCTCTCATACTTGGTAAGCCGGAAAAGCAAAGGCGTACCGGAACAGGTACGCCTTGCGGGAATGTGGGATGATTTGCAGCGACTACCAGATTGATGATTCGAACTTGCCGGCCCGTTTGATAAGCACATCCACCACCGCTATTCCGTAGATTACCTCCGGATTGACTTCGGCAGAGACCCGTGACAGGAAATGCTGGCGTCCCTCCTCCAGCTCATCTTTAAGCAGATCAAAAATATTATCGTTTTTGATGCCGTTCTCGACCTTTTCCTTGTTGTACATGGCCACGTCGGAAAGAATAGCTCTGGCCAGACGCTTTGCCTGATCGGGATTATCAATCATATTCATGGAAGTTTTCCCTCATGCGGTGAAGTTTGTACACAATACACTATTTTACCCGTAATGCAAAGTAGATGCTTGCATCGCCGCGTCGAACCAGAATCGTCAGATTGCCGTTGCGGCTGGAACGGATTACTCGGGCATATTCGGCACTGCTGGTAATCCGTTTGCGGTTGATCGATACGATCAGATCGCCGCGCCGGATACCGGCTTCAGCCGCGGCGCCGCCCCGGGCGGCGTCAACCACGACCACCCCTTGCCCCTGTTCGCTGTCTTCAACCACCAGGCCCAGCAGATCTGCCTCGCCTTCTTGCTGTCTTCCTCCTCCCGACTGGCGCTGTGGCTTGGGGGCCGAGTCGGCGCTGGCCAGGACCAGACCCAGCTCAACCGCCTTTCCATCGCGGAAGACGCTGATCTTGACGGATTTGCCAATCCCGGCTTCGGCCACCAGGCGCTGAAGGTGGGAGGGATCCTTGACTTCGGTGCCGTTCAGGGCGGTGATGACATCACCCTGTTTGATGCCGGCCTTGTCGGCCGGGCTGCCCTTGATGATATCGTTGACCAGGGCACCCTTGGTATGCTTGAGTCCGAACGACTGCGCCAGCTCTTCGGTAACCGGCTGGATCGTCACCCCCATATAGCCACGGCTGACACTCCCCTTCTGAATCAGCTGTGAAAAGATCGGTTTGGCCATGTTGATCGGAATCGCAAAGCCGATGCCCTGGCCGGCGGCCACGATGGCGGTATTAATCCCTATTACCTCGCCATACACGTTCAGCAGCGGTCCGCCGGAGTTGCCGGGATTGATCGAGGCATCGGTCTGGATGAAGTTTTCATAGGTCTCGATGCCCATGTTGGTGCGACCGGTGGCGGAGATGACCCCCACCGTCATGGTGCGGTCCAGGCCGAAGGGGTTGCCGATCGCAATCGCCCACTGGCCGACATCCAGCTTGTCCGAATCTCCCAGCACCGCTACCGGAAGGTCGGCGGCGCTGATCTTGATGACGGCGATGTCAGTCTTCTGGTCGCCGCCCACGACTTTGGCGTCGTAGACCTTGTCGTTGGAAAGCTTGACCTGGATGCTTTCGGCATCTCGAACGACATGGTCGTTGGTGACTATATAGCCGTCCTTGCTGATCAGAAAGCCGGAGCCGAGGCTCTTGTCCCGTCGGGTCTGGGGCGCTTCGAAGAAGTCCTCAAAAAACGGGTTCATCTCGAAGAAGGGCTGTACGATCTTCTTGCGGCTGACGGTCGAGATGTTGACGACACAGGGGGTCACTTTCTTTGATACGTTACTGAAGGCTTTCTGGGTGGAGAGGATGTCGCTCGGCACGTCCTTGACCGGAGCCTCCGTCTCACCCCCCTTGCGGTTCGATTCAAGATACAGCGGAGAATCACTCTTGCCGCTGCATCCGGACAAGACGGACAGCATCAGCGAGCAGAGCATGGCAATCAACATTTTACGATGCAAAAATTTCATATTTATCCAACTTTCGAATGGCAGCGATATTAAACAGCCCAAAGACTAATCATCTTGGTTCCGGATGTCAATATATTGAATGAATACATTGGCATCGCCGGGCTGAAATCATGCGGTTTGAGTACTGTTCTACACACCATAATAATGTTATTGAATCGCGGTGCGGTTTGTGTAAAAGTACAAATGTATTCACATAGATTAGTGTGGGGGAAGCGCATGAGCGACATCAAGGCACAGATCAAGGCGTTTCGTATCGGCGAGAAAATCAGGGCGCTGCGTCAGCAGAAACGGCTGACGCTTCAGGAGTTGTCGGAGCTTACGACCCTTTCCAAGCCCCTGCTGTCACAGATCGAGAATCAGCAGGTCATCCCGCCCCTGGCCACTTTGCTGAAGATCGCCAAGGGGCTCAAAATCGACATTCACTTTTTTTTCGAGGACGAGGGCAACCGCCAGAAGTATGTACTGACCAGGCGCGAGGACGTCCGGGATGATGAGAAGGTGCCGCGACCGGTAGCCAATGATGTTGCCCGGCCTTACGTCTACCATTCCCTGGCCCAGGGTTTGCGGCACAAGCATATGGAGCCATTCCTGGTGGAATTTGATAAAAGGGAATGGGACGATACCCTGTTCTTCAAACACGAGGGGGATGAGGAATTCATCTACATCACCGAAGGGGAGCTGGACTTCCACTATATCAACGAGGTCTTGAGGCTGCGCGCCGGTGACAGCATTTATTACGACTCCAGCCAACTGCACGGCTGGGTGGCGGTCGGAGAAGGCAAGGCCCGGGCGGTGGCGGTCATGTACGCGAAGGAATAAGCTGCTTTACTGTTTAATTTTGTCCGCCTGTCACGGCCCACTCCCGCAGTGTCCTGATCCGCTCCACCGCCGGAGGATGGGAATAGTAAAAGGCCGCATAAAAGGGGTGCGGGAAGAGGTTTGAAAGGTTCTCTACCGAGAGTTTGACCAGGGCCGAGGCCAGGTCCTGCGGCTTGCCGGTCAGGTCGGCCGCGAATCGGTCGGCCTCCCGCTCGTGACAACGTGAACGCCATGCTGAAAACGGTCCCAACGGGAACATGACCAGCGAAGCGATAAATCCAAGTACGATCATTCTGGCCGGCAGCGAGATGTCGTGCGGCAATCCCAGCAGCCCCGGCAAGCCGGGCCAGGCCAGTAGTTTGAAACTGATCCAGGATCCGGCCAGCGCCATGACTTCCGCCCACAATAGACGTTTCCAGATATGCCCCTTCTTCCAGTGCCCGATCTCGTGGGCCAGCACCGCCACAATCTCACCGTGACTCATCTGCTTGAGCAGCGTGTCGAACAACACGATGCGCTTGACCTTGCCGATGCCGGTGAAATAGGCGTTGGAATGTTTGCTGCGCCGTGAAGCGTCCATCTGCATGACCCGCCCCACCTTTAAACCGGCCTTTTCCATCATGACGCGGATTTCGTCCTCCAGGCCCTCTTCGACCACCGGCTCGAACTTGTTGAAGAGCGGTTCGATCACATAGGGTGAGATGAACATCATGAACAGGCTGAAGAGTGCCATGAATCCCCATACCCAGAGCCACCAGTGCAGCGGGCTCCAGCGGATCAGCCAGAAGACGACGGTTATCAAAAACGCCAGCAGAAGTGCGCCGATGGCTTGTGACTTGACCAGATCGGTGATCCAGAGCCGGGGCGTGGTGGTGTTGAAACCGTAGCGGGCCTCGATGCGAAAGGTGCCGTACAGATCGAAGGGAATCCCCAGCAGGGTCTGCATCCAGGTCATCAGCAGGAAAAAGAGCAGCGCCGAAAGCATGTATGAATCGCTCAGGCTGCCGATAAAGCGGTCATAGACAGCAATCACTCCACCGAACAGAAAGACCACCAGAATTACATTGTCGAACAGGGAATCCCACAGCCCCAGTCGGCTGGAGTCGAAGGTGTAGGCGCTGCTGATGCGGAGCTTCTCCTCGTCAATCACCCCTTCAAAGCCTTGCGGGACTTTTGATCCGTGTTGTTTCAGATGCTGCAGGTTGATGTGGCGCAGCCAGTAGCTGAAAATAGTGATGGCGGCGAACAGGCAGAACAGAGGGAGCTTCATCGGTGCTTGTGTCCTTTGGAAAAAAAACAAGGGCGAAGCAAGCCTCGCCCTTGAAAAGTAAATTTGAGGAGATTTTCAGATCAGCTTTATGACTTCCCTGACACACTTGTCGATCCCCTCATAGGCTTCGGAGATACGGTTGGCCAGCATGTAGGCCGGAGTCGATACCAGTTTGTTCTTCGCATCTACTACTATCTCTGTAACCGGGCAATTCTGGTGTTTAGCGCCGGTTTTTGCGATCTCGGCGGCGGTGCCGGCATCGTTGCCGATCGTCAGAGTCGGGGCCAGTTCCCTGCCCAGTGCAGCGGAAATCAGTGCCGGTGCGATGCAGATTGCGCCGATCGGCTTGCCGGCGGCGGCCATTTCCTTCAACAGGCGCGACACTTCAGGGTGAACAGCCGCGGCGGCCCCTTTCACCGCAAAGTCACACAGGTTTTTGGCTGCACCGAAACCACCCGGAAAGATAATGGCATCCAGATCGGCGGCCTTGACTTCGGCGATGTCGCGGATGTTGCCACGTGCGATACGGGCCGACTCCACCAGGGCATTACGCTTCTCGCCACTCTCCTGCATGCTGAAATGGTTGGTTACCGGAAAGTCGGCATTGGGGCCCATGCAGACCGCTTCCGCGCCGTGCTTGTCAATGGCCAGCAGGGTGAATACCGCTTCATGGATTTCACTGCCGTCCTTAAATCCGCAGCCAGACAGTAATACACCGATCTTTTTCATGTCCGTTCCTCCTTTAACTTTTATGATGATTTAACAGGTTCAGCAATTCCTAACCACCTGCTTCTTCGGCGAGTGCCTGCTGAACAGCCACGTCGTAGGGTGTCAACTGCAGCGGGATCAGGCCGCGGATCGTGTTTTCCCGGCAGATCACCTCATTGCTCAAGCCCTCGATCAGCGGCATTGATACCGAGGGAGGAACCGGACTGAACAGTGCCACCCAATAGGAAGACAGCCTGGGAGTCAAAACCGGCACCGGAATGATCAACAGATGCTTGCCCTCCAGACGGGCGAAACGTTCCATCATTTCACGATAAGTCATGACTTCCGGGCCACCAATATCGAAGGTTCGTCCGACGGTACGATCATCGGTCAGGCAGCCGGCCAGATAATTGACCACGTCATCGACCGCTATCGGCTGGCATCTCGTCGAAACCCAGCGCGGTGTAATCATAATCGGCAACCGTTTCACCAGGCCCCGCACCAGTTCAAAGGAGGCGCCGCCCGCTCCTACTATTACGGCTGCCCGCAGAAAGGTGGTGTCGAATTTTCCGGAGCGTAGAATGTTGGCCACTTCCAGACGACTTTTCAGGTGTTCGGACAGGTCGTCACCGGTTTCACCCAAGCCCCCCAGATAAATCACCCGCCGGAGGCCGGCCTTTTCGGCGGCTCGAACAAAATTCAGGGCGGCATCGCGGTCGCGGTGATTGAAGCCGACTCTGCCGCCTGCCATGGAGTGCACCAGGTAATAGGCTGTATCAACGCCGTTCAGCGCCGCCGGCAGTGTGGAAGGCGTCAACAGATCCCCCGTGACGGTATCCACGCCGTCCGGAATATGCGGAGACGCCTTTCGTACCAGACAGCGCAGGTGGTGACCATGTGCGAGCAGGGCCTTTGTCAGTCGCCGACCGATAAAGCCGGACGATCCTGTAATCAGTACGGTTCCGTTTAGAGGTTGCATGTGATCGATTGTGCCACAACTCCGGCAGAAGGCAAGAGTCAAGATTGTATCGCCTGGAGGAGGTTGAGTGGTGGGGGCGGGTATGTTTTAGCAGATATGATATCTCAGGTAGCAGCAGCTTTTCTGTTGAGTGAACTGAAAACCATGTCCAACACCGTTTTCTGGCGCGCCTCAAATTTGTTCAGAACAGCCAGGCAGGTTCCCATCGGGCAGAGGCCATGCAGAAAATCGGCATCCCGTCCGGAGAGGATTACGATCCGGTTCTTATCCATCCCCGCATCAACAGCGAACTTGAGCAGCTTAAGCCCATCCATGGCCGGCATTTCGAGGTCAATCAGCATCAGGTCATAACCGCCAACCTTGATTGAATGCAGAGCCGCCATCGGATTGTTGCGAATTTCCACCTGCAGAAGCGGATAGTTTTCGCGGATATAGTCGCCCAGAAAGCGGGTAAAGGCCTGATCATCATCAACTAACAGTATTTTTCCCATGGAAAGTCACTATAGCCGATTCAGAGACCGGGTGAAATAAAAAATTATTTAATCAGGCGGGTGGCGGTACCGATTACCTGAAAGGGGATTTCGATGCACATTTCACGGGCTATGCGCATATTGATGACCAAATCGATGCGATGGGGGGAAAGGAGTGAGAGGTGTTCCGTCTTTGCGCCTTCCAGGACACGGGCAGCCATGTCAGCCGCCAGGTGCCCCTGCTCGTTGGGATTGATTTCCAGTGAAACCAGGGCGCCTTTTTCTGCGGCATCCGGCATGGTGGAGACGACCGGCATGTTTCTGGCCCTGGCCCTGGCCACAATTTTCTCGAACTGGCGGCTGACAGTCGTGCTTTCGGTAGCCACGATGACTTCGGCTTTATCCAGAAGCTTGTTTACAGCCGCATCAAGTGTTGCCGGTGAGGCGACACTTGCTTCGATAATCGTCAGACCGAGTTGTGCCGAATACTTTTTCAGATCATCCAGCTGATGCTGCGAGCCGGCTTCGCGGGGGGTATAAAGCACCCCGACCCTGCGATAGGGGCGAATCCCCTGCAGGGTTTTAAGCAGAGTCACCATCGGTACGCGTGAACTGACGCCGCACATGCCCTTGATTGGTTGATCGGCGGCGAACACATCGACCGAAACGACCGGAATTTTATTGGCCTCCCGAAAAGCGATCAAGGCGGCCGGGGCGCCGTAGGCCACGATAAGATCCGGTTTATAAGCATTAAGTTTGCGAATAGTATTGGACCATGACAGTGGATCCGGATTGGGGGTCTGCAGGATGATTTCGGTGCCTGGAGCAGAATAGCCGCGTGCCGCAATCGCTTTGACAAAGGCGCGATGTGCTTCACGATAGCGCGGCTGGTCGCTGCTCATCATGGCTGCGATGACCGTCGCGAATGACTGCGGCGGTGTCAGCAGCGCCAGGAGGATACCTCCCGCCAGGGCTATTGTTCGAGCAAAGCGCATAATGGTCGCCTTTACCAACGTCCCGTCAGGATCAACAGGGTCTCGTGTGCAGCGCCGTCTATAAGCGGCTGACCGGCATCGTACACCCTGAAACTGTAGCCGAGAGAGCACCCCAGATGTCTGCTGAGGCGCAAATCTGCCCGGGTTGTGAGCCCGGTTTCGGTGGAAACCAGTCGTGACCGCTCTCCGATTCCAGTTGACGAAAAGTTCGGGACCTGTGAGTTGTCCGTGGCTGAAAAGCGGATATCCGAGAAGGTCTGCTGCAACGCCAGCGACAGATCAAGCCTCCTGCTAACGGCCGCTACCGCATCCAGTGAGTAGACATGGGCCGTTGAACGGCATGCGCCGGCGGTCCGAATCGGGACGGCCATGACGAAACTGTTGAAAAAAAGGCTGGCTTGGTCGACTTCTGACTTCAGAAAGGAGTAACCGGCATTGAAGGTTAACTGTTCCAGCGGACTGAACCAGACACTGCTGCTAACGGAGGTGGATAGACTCTCACGCGGCAAAGCCGTTTGCATGGAAATGCTTTCGCCACGTTCGGCCCGCCCCAGATAGCTGGCGGTCACACCCCAGCGGCCACTGGCGGTATAGCTGATCAAGGCCTGCCCGAGGTGGCGTTCCGTGAACGATGCCGGATAGGCCGGATTGTCTGTTACGGCATAGCTGTAGGTGGCGTTAAGTTTGACCGCATTGAACGGTTTCCAGATAAAACCGGCTTTGCCGGTGTGCGTCAGACGGCTGTCACTTTTTGTAGAGCCTGACTGCGACTGCCGGTCGGGAAGATTGTCCCGCGTTTCGATTTCCGCCCGGTACTCCAGGCGGTAGACCGTTTTCGGCAGCGGCCTGTAGCTGGCAGACAGGATCAGTGTGTCCTTGACCGAATCTATTGCCTGGCTCACCACCAGAGCGTTGGGGACCGGTGACTGCAAAAACGGCGAAAACAATGTGGCGGGTGATTCACGATCAATCTGCAGGCGCCGGTATTTGAGGTTCAGCGAAAGCTCATTGAAAGGGGTGTAGCTGAGATCGCCGCAGGTGGTTTGCAGGGTATCCGAAGGGGTACTGGAGGGGCGGGCATCACCGCGATCGGTGCCGGTCTCGCGCTGGCTGATGGAATATAGCGTACTTGCCGTCAAGCCGCCGCTCAGGTCGCTGAAGAGCTTTATGGTATGGGTCGTGGAGCGACTGTCGTTGATCACATCATGGGCCTGGGGCACCGGGAAACCGGTGAAGACATCCCTGCTGTCCGGCGCCTGGTTGGAAAAGTCGCGGATCGTGAAGGAATAGGCGCTATTGACCGGCCCGGCGTGGGCATCAAGCCCGACGGTTCCCATGCGGGTTATGTTGTCGACCGGAATCGGACGAGCGCTGGCACCCCTGAGATTGAAGTTTGAACTGAAATCGAAGTCCGAAAAACGGAGCTGGGCGGTCCCTTCCCGGGTCAGCTGCCAGTAGTTCAGATTGAGGTGGATCGGGTTATTTCCAAGCTTGATGCGGTTGCTGGCCTGAGTTATGACCGTGCCGGTTCCGTAGCTGTTGCCGCTGTCCGGGTCCATGCCTGGAAGCGGGGCGATGGAAGCGGTTGGAAGGCGTTCCAGGTTGTGCCAGAGTGAACTGCTGTCGAGCGACAAACGGTACAGGCCGGAGTAATCCAGCAGCAGCCCGGCATCGTAATCGTCTGCATGCAGAAACTGGGCATCTGCGTAGAGTTTGAGGTCGGTCCCTGTCGCGCCGGCGGAAAAGCCTCCGCTGACGCCTGATTTGAGCCTCAGGTAAGGGGCGGCGGCTGTCGGATTGTCAGTGGAGGAGACAAAACGATAACCGGAATAAACAGCGGCCTGCTGAAACGGCTCAACAGTGTCGGCCACGGCTTCATCAGCCATGTCTGTTTCTTTCGGAAACGATGAATCGTCGCACCAGGCGGAGCTGGCTGACAGGATGGCAACCGCGACAAGAAGAGTTCTTCCCAAGGGACCCGTTCCAAGCGAAATGTCATGAAAGAGCTGTTTCATGACTATCTCCGCAAGGCACCGGTGCCATTGCTGCCTGGTGTGTTGGAGCCGTGTATGGCAGAGTGGCAGTCTGTGCAGCGGTTGGCGAAAAGCCGCTTCTGGGAGGCGTCCAGTACACCGGGGTGACCGGGATTGTGGCACTGGATGCAGAGAAACGGCATGGCCGCCGACAGCAGCCGCCGGTTGGCCGAGCCGTGCGGATGGTGGCAGTTGATGCAGTTTTCGGTCACATCGCCATGCTCATAGACAAACGGGCCGCTCTTTTCCATATGGCAGCGGCTGCACAGCTCGCGGGCCGTGCTCCCCTTGAGCATCCTGGGATTGGATGAACCGTGGGCCTCATGGCAGTCGAAGCAATCCAGCTTGCGTTCCCGCATCGGGTGGTGGGATACCAGGCTGAATTGAGCCCTGACTACCGGATGGCAACCATAACAGAGCTCTGCCATTTTTTCGTGGCTGACCTTTTGCTGTGGCCCTTCGTGCAGTTTGTGACATGAAGAACAGCTCAGTTCATTCAGGGCATGCAGGCTGGTGTTCCAGTGGGAAAGGGAGGGGGTCGAGGCGACGCTGTGGCATTTCAGGCAAACCAGCGACTGTGCCTGGGGAGGCAGACGTTTCAGGTCGATCAGTTTGGTCGTATCGCAGCGATTGCCCTTCTCTCCCAGAAGCTTCACATTCTGTTCGATCATTGCGATCGCCAGGCTGCCGGGACCATGGCATGATTCGCAGTTCACCAGCGGCAGACCTGAGTCGGGCTTGATTTGTTCGCCATGCACGCTCAAGCGGGAGAACTCCCTGATCTTGTCATGGGCATGGCATTTCGAGACGCAGTTGTCGTCGCCGACATAGTCCGCATCCAGTCGTCCGACAATCATTTTTTCGTATTCGGCCACCGGCAGCAGCGGATAGGCCTGCTTCAGGCTGGAACAGGCGCCGAGCAGTGCCATCGCGGTAAACAGGATCGATATTATTCGCATTGTTTATCCCCGCAGGGGCTACAGACCATTGATCCCCTTGGTGGTGGTACGGATGAAGCTCTTCACAAACGGGTTGTCGCTGGTCTTTATTTCCTGAGGTGTTCCGGTCTCGACAATGTGCCCCTGGTGCATCATTGCAATACGGTCGGACAGGTACAGGGCGAAATTGAGGTCATGGGTGACAATGATGGTGGTGGTGCTGGTGCGGCTGCGCAGAGATACGATAGTTTCGGCCAGTTCATCGGTTGTGACCGGGTCCAGTTCGGCGGTCGGCTCGTCATACAGCACCAGATCCGGTTCCATGGCCAGTGTGCGGGCAATGGCAACCCTTTTTTTCATGCCGCCCGACAGTTCTGCCGTTCTGAGTCCCTCTTTTCCTGCCAGTCCGACAATGGCCAGCTTTTCAGAGATAATCTCAAGTATCCGTGCTTCCGGATATACCCGGTGCTCGCGCAGCCAGAGGCCGATATTTTCTCCGACCGTCAGCGAATTGAAGAGAGCCGAAGACTGGAACACCATGCTGCTGCGATAGCTGCGGGGCAGTGTGCCGTAGGGCTCGTCATTGATCAGGATCCGGCCGCTGTCGGCCGTTTCCAGGCCGATGATATGGCGCAGCAGGATGCTTTTGCCGGTGCCGGAGGGGCCGATGATCGAAAACGTTTCGCCCGCCCGCACATCCAGATCAATATCTTTCAGTACGTGAAGGCTGCCGAAGGATTTATTCAGTTTTTCAATACAGACGGTAACGCCGTGTGACTGCATAGCAGGTTCCCTTTATGCAGTATTTGTGCCGCTTAATTTTAGAAGAGGTAAAGTGAGCGATTCGTGAAGTATTCGCGCTGCCGGTAGATGAAGCCTGAAAGCAGCAGAATGGCGACCATGACCGATATGTTGCTGGCCATTATTCCCTGTGGATCAACCTTGTCGCCCACTACCTTTTCCAGCTCGGTCGATGTTATGAAAAGCAGGTTGGTCAGTGTATTGACCAGTTCAAAAGCGTTATAACCGAGCAACAGATACCAGGTCAGCTTCTGGCGCTTCATCAGACCCAGAAAAAGGTAGATACAGATCAGGCTGTCGGCGAATACCAGCATCTCGGCCGCCCGGCCCTGGTAGATGGCCCCCAGAAAGGGAAATGGATGTCCGAAGGTGGATATGGTCAGCAGGAAGAAGAACAGGTATAATCCCCCCAAAAGTACCATCCCGAGCGGTCTGCGCTGTTCCTGCTCGTCGTTGTCTATTTCTACCATGAACACCTCGCGTCTGTAGATTATCAAGAGCCCGTTATTGCTTCTTCTTGCGCATATCGCTGATGGCAACACAAAAAAAGATTACCAGCAGGACGCCGCCGCAGAAAATCCAGTCTGCCGTACTGAAACCGAACATGTTCAACTCCTCTTGAATGCTTCTGCTGCTTCCTTCATCAAACCGATTTCCTGATAGCAGGTTCCCAGCAGATAGTAAACCTCATTCATAGGAAACTGCTCGGCAAAAACAGGATCGGACAAAACATCTTCGATAATTGCGGCGGCTTCGTCGTGTCGGCCGGCGTGCTGTTCCTCGACCGCCATCGCCAGCGCGGTCAGATAATCCAGGGGTGGCACCAGAGGTGTTTTCCCCGTCAGGATCCCGGCAATCCGGGCCTCAATCCGGGCGCGTTCGGCCGGCTCGAATCGTGACAGGCTTTCACTCCAGGCCTCGGCGGCCTGTTCATAGCGCCCCAGCACATACAGTGCCTCACCATATTCGTAGGCGGCGTGCCGGTCGGCCGGATTCAGCTCCAGGGCCTTTTTAAGATATTTCTCAGCATTGTACCAGCTGGAAACAGCCTGGTGCAGGTTTGAGATGCGGGAGCCCTTGTCGACATAGGTGCGGGCAATCTCCAGGGGCAGTCCCGCATTTTCCCGGTCAAGCAGTGCCATGATCTTCAGGAAATTGATCTTGCGGTCCAGGTAGGGGGTGTCAACCTCTTTGGCGTCCAACATGATGATCTGGCCGCCCAGTTCCGAAACAACGTGCGGATAAGCTTCTTTCAGCAGCGCAGCATATTCCGCGGCCCAAACGCATTCCGGATCATGTCGCAAAGCCTGGTAGATTCCGCGCCCCACCATATCATAGTCGGGTGCCCCACTGGCCTCCGCGCTCGGGTAATCTTCATCAAGCAACGGGATGGGGGGGCGGTTATGCCACGGAATATCAACGCGACCCTCCCTGCCGGTCAGGGTATAGCCGACGGAAGGGGTGAAATAACGGATGCCATCAAGCGGTGTGGGTTTAATCTGGTCGCTGCCGTTCATCGTTTCTCCTGTTCTCTTTCCGGAAACATTTCTATACCGGCATTCACGCCGATCACCTTGTAAATCTGCACACCATCCCACGCTTCGTCCATGATGCCGTCGTGAATGGCCCAGCTTCTACCGCGCACGGTGCGCTCCATGCCCGGCATGCGGAAGGGGGACGAGCCATTCAGCTGATCAAAATAGCGGCCCCCCGGCTGGAACTCGCGGTTGATCTCCCGCATCAGCCGTTTGCCGCGCAGGTAGTCGAAGCCATACTTCTCATAGCGGATGGCATTGTCGTAGGAAAGCGGTTCGGCCACGATCATCTCTTTTCCCAGGGCATCGGTGAAACGTTCCACCAGCGGGAAAAGATCCGTGAAAAGCTGCAGGCCGCGCCGGGTTTGATTGGGAAACAGCCCGGCCTGCATGGCGCGCAGCTCTTCGGGAATATTGCGGCCATTTGAAGCGAACCAATTGATTTTCCCCTGTTCATCAACGTCCACATCAAAACGGGGCGCTGACGGATCGCAGATGATGCAGAAACATAGTTCCAACTGGTGGAACTGGGTGTCGGACAGTTCCAGAAAAAATACAAAATCCCGGTCGTCCGGGTGCTGGCGGGCCTCAATGCGTACCAGAGGCAGCCCTTCCGGAGCGATAAAGTCCACCAGACGTTCTCCGGCCGGGTTGCAAAATACCTCCTCGGCAAGTCCCAGAACGTTTCGCAGGCGCTGCGGCAGCAGGCTCGCGTAAAGCCGCTCTTTTTCGGCAGTATCCAGGCGGTTGATCGCCAGGATCGAACGGAGCGGATGGCCGGAGGCGTCCAGCAGTTGGCTATTGTCCGGTAGTATTGCCATGGCTTCCGATTATACCAGGGAAAATGCTCTTTTTGATGCGGACGATACTCTTCTCGACGGCCACCAGGGCCAGATTGCGGTATTCTTCTTCGGCCCAGTGCAGAGCATCCAGCAGAACCCGGTTGGGATAACCCTGCTGCGCTATTTTATCTATGAAGGATGGCGGCAGGCGCGGATTGAGCTCCAGGCCGTTCATGATTGCCCAGGCCAGGGTCCAGGCCCGTGCCGTGTTCATCAGGTCGTAGCCCCCTCCGCCCAATGCTACCCAGGGGATTCTGAGCGCCCTCAGCTTGCACAGGATCTCGCAATAGCTGCGGGTGGTTATCTCCAGATTGGTGAGCGGATCGGTTCGGAAGGTGTCGGCCCCGATCTGGGTGATGATGATATCCGGATTGTAGGCGGCGATCAGCGGATAGGCCACTTCATCGAAGGCCTTCATATAGATGGCGTCGTCGGTGTGGGCCAGTAGCGGGATATTGACCGAATAACCCTGGCCCTGCCCTTCACCGATCTCATCCTCGAAGCCGGTGCCGGGGTAAAAGTAGATGCCGCTCTCGTGCAGCGAGATTGTCAGGACCTGGTCGCTGTCGTAAAAGGCCTCCTGCACGCCGTCGCCGTGATGGGCGTCCAGGTCCAGGTAAAGCACGCGTCTGCCGCGTGCCAGCAGCCAGTTTATCGCCAGCACAGCATCATTGATGTATGAAAAGCCGGAGGCCCTGGCGCGGTGGGCATGGTGCCAGCCGCCCGCCAGGTTGAAGGCGATATCAAATCCTTCCTCCTCCACCAGGCGGACCGCCTCGAAGGTTGCTCCGGCTCCCAGCGCCGCACAGTCATAAAGTCCTCTGAAAACCGGGCACTCCGCATCACCGAGACCGTACCTGAAGTCGGCCCGCGCTTCGTCGGAAGAGCTGAATTCCTTCAGGCAGTCGATGTAGGCTGGCTCATGAAATGTCAGCAGCAGTTCGGTGCTGATCGGGCGGCAATCCCGGATCTCCATGTTGGGCAGGTTCAACAGGCCGTAAGCCTCCAGCAGATCGTAAGCCAGGCGGTTGCGCTGCAGCTTGAAGGGATGGTTGTCGCCGTAGCTGAAATTACCGAAAAGAGGCGAGTATATCAGGGCGGTGCGGCAGGAGTGCATGGAATTACCTTCTCCAGCAGAATATTATCGGCGCTGAAATGATTTCCGGGATAATGCACTATTTCAGATGATACGTCCATAGGTCTGTCGGGGCTAAAACGGTACGGGGTCTGTGATGCGCTCACAGACCCCGATCAAAATTTCCTTACTGCTAAGAGTTGTTTACATCCTGAACTGGGCCACGATCCGTTTCAGCTCTTCGGCCATCTTGGCCAGCTGGCTGGCGGCTCCCGCGGTATCCTGTGCACTGTGCGAGGCGTTGCTGACGACTCCGGTGATCTCGTGCATGCTTTTGCTGATCTCATTGGTGGTGGCGGTCTGCTGCTCGGCTGAGGTGGCGATCTGGTTGATCTGGCTGGTTACATCACCCACCTGGCTGAGAATTTCCTCCAGCGCCTTGCCGGAACGGGCCGCATCCTGGGTGCCGCGCTCGACCTCGTGAACGCCCTCCTCCATGGCGGCCACCGCCGACTTGGTTTCCTGCTGGATGGCCTTGATCATCTCCCCGATTTCGCGGGTCGCCTTGGTGGTGCGCTCCGCCAGGGCGCGCACCTCATCGGCAACGACCGCGAAGCCGCGACCCTGCTCGCCGGCCCGGGCCGCCTCGATGGCGGCGTTGAGGGCCAGCAGGTTGGTCTGGTCAGCGATGTCCTCGATCGTACCGACGATGTTGCCGATCTGCTCGGAGCGGGAACCGAGCGACTCGACGGTTTTGGCGCTCTGCTGCACCTTGACGGCAATGCGCTGAATGCTCTGGACGGCGTTGCTGACGACCTCGGAGCCGTTCATGGCGGTCTGGCTGGCCCGTTTTGAGATCTCCACGGTCCGGATGCAGTTCTGGGCGATCTCGGCCGAGGTGGCCGCCATCTCTTCGCAGCTGATGGCCACCGAGGTTGACTGGGTGGCGGCCCTTTCCGTGCCGCTGACGATGCTGGCCGAAGTTGTGTTGAGATGATCGGCCGATGAGGCCACTTCAATCGCATTCTGATTGATGCGAACCACGATTTCTTTCAGGTTGTCCAGAAAGTTGTTGAACGAATGCGCCAGCGAGCCGGTCTCGTCATCACGCTCGATCTGAAGACGCCTGGTCAGGTCGCCGTCGCCGCTGGACATCTCTTCCAGGCTCTTGTCAACATAGCCCAGGGTCTTGGTTATTCCGCGGCTGATCAGAAAGCAGAGTGACAGCATGAATACGGCAAACACGATATTCAGGCCGACCAGGATCCATTTGACCGCATCCACATCCTTTTTGACGTCGTCGATATAGATGCCGCTTCCCAGCACCCAGCCCCACGGCTCGAACTTCTGGACATAGGATAGCTTGGTGTACAGCTCGCTGGTCGTTCCGCCCCCCGCCTTGGGCTTGGGCCACTCATAATTGACGAACCCCAAACCGGCCCGCTCGACCACCTCGTTGAAGGTCACGAACAGATTTTTCCGGTCTATTTCCAGGACCGGGCCGTTCAGGCCGTCACTCATTGTGGTGGCCTTGTTGAACTTGGGATCATCCAGCAGCTTGCCGTCCAGCGCCGGGACGGCGGGGTGCATGATCATCTTCGGCACCGGTTTGGTCAGGTCGTTGATCCAGACGTACTCCTTCTTCTCATAGCGCAGCTTTGAAATATGATCGGCAGCCTCTTTCTGGGACTGTTCCAGCGTCAGTTTGCCGGCCCTGACCTCGGCCTCCTGCAGTTCGAGGATACCCATGGCCATCTCCACGATATGCCGGGTGGCGTCCTTTTTTTCGCTGATAATCCGTGACTCTATCAGCGGCAGCAGGTAGGTGAACAGGCCGATCATCATGACCGCCACGCTGATGACCGAGATGGACATGATCTTGAACTGAATACGCCAGTTTTTGAAGCGTGTGATTTGCATGCTTTGGCTCCTTTAGCCGCTTTATTTGAAGTTATCCGAAAAGTTCACGTAATTTGTCCGCTATCCTCAGCGTGGGCAGTATGAAATCGATCTGGCCGGTTTCAGCCGCCGCCTTGGGCATGCCGTAAATTACACTGGTCTTCTGGTCCTGGGCGATGGTGGTCCCGCCCAGTCGCTTGACATGCAATATCCCGTCCGCTCCGTCGTGCCCCATCCCGGTCAGGATGACTCCGGCTATCCTGGCGCCGACCGGAGCGACCAGAGAATTCATGGCCACGTCAATGGAGGGGCGTACTGAATTAACCTTTTCGCCATCGGTGAGACGAAACGAGCGGTTGCCCTCCAGATGCAGGTGTACACCGCCCGGCGCCAGATAAACCTGCCCGGCCTGGAGTGCTTGGCCTTCCAAGGCCAGCGTGACCGGCATCACGGACACCCTGGCCAGCGAACCGACAAAAGCCTGATCGATCTGCGGGGTGATGTGTTGGACAATCACCACCGCCGCCTTCAGCACCGGCAGGCGCGGAAACAGCTCCTCAAGAATCTTGAGGCCGCCGGTGGAGGCCCCGATCAGTACAATATTGCAGGACGGCATCTGCTAGCCCCTTTTGCGGATCTGGCCCGGAATGACCAGAAGTCTTTTGACGGCGTTAGGCATTGTTTTACTCAATGCGACATCTCCGTCAAATGGCCATGTGTTAACAAAAAATGTGGGGAAAAACGGTCCGGTGGTTCGTGTCGCAACTGTCATCGAAGCACTCTGGCAGGCCTGGATGCAGATGTTATATGGCGAAGGAATGCATACCATAATTGTTGTAAAAATTCCGCAGAAAAAAGCACCCGATAAACTACAGTTCTAATAATGTTAGTTATGGCCGAAGCGATCAAGCAATCTGCATCCCCAAACTGCTTGACGGCCGGAGGTCTTATATTCATAGTCGGTTAACTCTCCAAAACCGTTTTATAACTGAAAGGGAGTAATGATCATGAGAACCGGTAGGAGTTGCCATGGCAGAAAAAAGCGGCGTTGACGTTAAACAACTCCATCTCCGCGCCAATTATCTGGTGCTGTTCACTATTTTTTATAACATTATCGAGGGGATCGTTTCGGTCTGGGCCGGGGCGGCCGATGAGACACTGGCGCTGTTCGGTTTCGGTGTGGATTCCTTTATCGAGGTGGTATCGGCGGTCGGTGTCTGGCACATGCTGCGCAGAATCAGGAACAACAATGGTGAGACGCGGGACGAGTTTGAGCAGCGGGCGCTCCGGATCACCGGCGGGGCTTTTTATCTGCTGACGGTCGGTTTGATAATAACGGCAGCCATAAACCTTTACCAGCAGCACAAACCGGAAACAACCCTGTGGGGCATCGTTATCTCTCTGGGATCGGTCTCCTTCATGTGGTATCTGATTCGTCAGAAAACCAGGGTCGGCACGGCGCTCGGCTCGCAGGCCATCCTGGCCGATGCGGCCTGTTCAAAGGCTTGTGTTTATCTGTCGCTGGTGCTGCTGGTTTCCAGCGTGGGATACGAGCTGACCGGCATCGGCAGTCTGGATGCGATCGGCGCTGTCCTGATCGCCTGGCTGACGTGGAGGGAAGGGCGGGAATCCTTTGAAAAAGCCCGGGGGCTGGAATGTTCGTGCAGTTGCAGGTAATGCAGGTTATTTGATGGAGAAAAGCGAGCTGCCGGCTGGCGACACTTTCAAGAGCAGCAGTTCCCGCTGCCGAGCTTGCCCAGCTTGCGCTCCTGCAGCCATTCATTGATCATGCCCGAGGCACAGCCTACCCCGCTGTCCACCGTGATGGCCTTGACCGGGCAGTTGAGGGCGCAGGCTCCGCACTCCATGCAGGCATCAAGGTCGCGGATACGGGCCTTTTTCCCAGCCGGTTCGAATACCTGGTGCGGGCAGACCTCCAGACACCTGCCGCAGCCGATGCAGGTTGGCTGATCCAGTTTCAGCGTTGCTACGTTTTCCAGGTAGCGAAACCCTTTCATACATTCTCCTTTGCAAAAATCTTCCCGCCAGCAGCAGGATCAGGCTGACAATCAGTGCGCTCCCCATGACCGGCAGCGCGATGCGCATCTCCTTCTTGACCCCGTTGAGAGAGGTGTAGGGGGTGCAGCCGGTGAAGTTGAGGGTGTAGAAGGCGCTGACCGTCGGCAGGGCCAGGAAAATGGCGGCGGTGACGGCGACATTCCAGCCTATGCCGCCCGCCAGGAAGTAGAATAGCCCACTCCAGAGCAGGCCGGCGACGGCCCCCTTGACGGCGAAGCTCTTCCCCGGCAGCCAGGGGAGCAAAAGCGGCCCAAGCACGATGCCGCTCAGGACCGCCCCCAGATAGGCGCAGAAGGCCACGATGGCGGCCGCGGGACTGCCCAGGAGAGCCGTCAGCAGCAACGCCACTCCGCCGATGACCGCGATCGATTTGAGGGCCAGAACAACCTCGACCGGAATCAACACCAGCCGCTCGTAGAGGGTGAAAGTCAGCTCCCGCATGCCGGCGGTTGTGACCAGTCCGTTGTCCAGGTATTGCGGCAGATCGGCGGACCGGATGGTGGCATAACTGACCGAGAAGCTGCAGCGCCGGGCCACCTGGTGGGCCGCCACGCCCGGCGCTCCCAGAATAGGCAGAATCAGGCGACGGTGGCTGACGATCCGGGCCAGGCCGCTGGATGTTACCCGGCGCACCAGCTCGCCGGTGCCGAAGGTCCCCTTGCCGGCCGCGCACCAGACATTGATGCCGTAGGTTTCCAGTACCAGCAGCCAGACGTTGCGGCCGGCCAGGGCCTTACGGACCAGATCGTAGCTCATCTTGTAGTTGGCGGTCACCAGCACCGGGTCGGACGGCGAGGGCTGGCCGATGGCGTACAGGCCGGGCGGTACCAGAAAATCCATGCGTCCGATGCCCCAGCGGGCCTGGCAGGCGCCGAGATGATCTCCGAACGTAAGCTCCGACGCGATGCGCGGCACCCGTCCGGCCGGTGTCTGCAGCCATTCAATGAAACCGGAAACCTGCTCCGTGATTGCTCCGCCGCCGGCGGAGGCGGGAGGGCCTCAGCAGGGGGGCTTGTCGCTTCCGTCGCCCGACTCAAGCGAACATGCGCTGCCGGCAGGCATAGGCTCAACTTCTGCAGCTTTCCTGATGCTCTTGATCTTGAAGGGGCCGCTCGGTCCTTTTTTTACTTGCGACATGCAACTACTCCTTCCTGCCGGGAACCGGCTTCACCGGCCCGACGTACCGCTTCGTTCAGCAGTCCCAGCGACCTGACCACGGTCTCGCGTTCGAACACACTCATCCCGCCAAAGATATGATCCAACCGCTTGGTCATGTAGCGGTCGATCTGGGTCAGCACCCGCAGGCCTTCATCGCTCAGGCTCAGCAGGGTCACGCGGCGGTCATCGGGTGACACGCGCCGCGAGACCAGTTTCTTGGTCTCCAGTGTCTTGATCTGGCGGCTGAAGGTGGTGATCTCCATGCCCAATTCCTCGGCCACCGCCTGCATGGCAGGACTGTCCGCCCGCCTGATCTCGAACAGGATATGGCTCTGGGCCATGGAGACCTGCTCACCGCAGCATTCGTCGCAGCAGGAGGCGTTCAGCAGACCGAAGCGGCGGACGAAAATTTGTAATTGTTCTCTTGTCGAATCCATGTGCACCTCTTGAATCACATCCTAACAATATTAGTTGCAATATGCAAATAATATTGTTAATCATTGTATCATTGTCCAATATGTTACTATTTCGGAGGCGCACAATGACCGAACATCTTACCCGCAAGCTCTCCTTCCTTGACCACTGGCTGACCCTCTGGATCTTCGCCGCCATGGCGCTGGGGGTAGGGTTGGGCTACTTCCTGCCCGGTACGGAATCCTTCATCAACTCCTTCCAGGTCGGCACCACCAATATTCCGATTGCGATCGGCCTGATCTTGATGATGTATCCCCCCTTTGCCAAGGTGAAATACGAGGATATGCCGGAGGTCTTTCAGAATAAAAAAATATTGGGGATTTCGCTGATACAGAACTGGCTGATCGG
>JACMKN010000072.1 GCA_014380135.1 Deltaproteobacteria bacterium | reverse complement strand
GATCCGGAAGGAACGGCCGGAATTCTGATAGAGAAACTGCTGGCGAAGGATATGCTGCCGATATAACGACATACAAAGGGTTTTAAATGACTGATCCAAAACCAAAACCGAAAAAACCGCGCGGCGTAGCCCAGCTGATAGCCGGCGCCTGTATCGCCTGTGGTGCCCGCTGCCAGAGTGTCTGTCCGGTCAACTGCGTGGAAATGACCGACACGGGTGAGCCGATTATCGACGCTCCCAAGTGCATCGGCTGCCAGAAATGCATCAAGATCTGCCCGGCCTCGGCCCTGGAGATGTACTTCACCCCCGAGGAGCGGGAGATTCTGGCCGAGCTGGCCGCTTCAGCCATGCCGGTCGAAGAAGAGATTGACCCGGAAGCCGCCGTCCTGGCGAAAAAGCTGGCCGAGTACCGCGGGGTCTGGGTTTTCATCGAGCAGACCGAAGGGGAACCGGCCAGGGTTTCCTGGGAACTGCTGGGTGTCGGCGCCGGTCTGGCCCAAACCCTGGGAGTTGAGCTCTGCGCCCTGGTGATCGGCCATCAAGTGGAGCAGCTCTGCTCCGAGGCTTTTGCCCACGGCGCATCCAAGGCTTATCTGATGGACGCGCCGGTCTACTGGCACTACCGCACCGAAGCTTATGTCGAGGCCTGCTGCCATCTGATCGAAACCTACAAGCCGGAAGTTGTCCTGATGGGTGCTACCGGCATGGGGCGTGACCTGGCCGGCGCGATTGCCACCCGGGTCGCCACCGGCCTGACGGCAGACTGCACCGGTCTGGCCATTGATGACAAGCGTAACCTGATGCAGACCCGCCCGGCTTTTGGCGGCAACATCATGGCGACCATCATGTGTGACAGGTTCCGGCCCCAGATGTCTACCGTCCGTCCCAACGTCATGCCGATGCCGGAGCGCAGGGAAGGCGCACAGGGTACGATCGTCCGCGATCCGTTCACGGTCCCGGAAGAGAGCGTCCTGACCAAGGTCGTTGAAATTATTCGCGATTCGCACAGCAAGGGGGCTGTTGACATCACCGGCGCCGAGTTCATCATCTCCGGCGGGCGCGGCATGATGTCCCCCGAGAATTTTTCAATACTGCAGGAACTGGCTGACGAGCTGGGTGGCGTAGTGGGCGCATCCAGAAGCGCCGTTGACGCCGGCTGGATGCCGGGTGATCGCCAGGTCGGCCAGACCGGCAAGACCGTTCGTCCCAAAATCTACATCGCCTGCGGCATTTCGGGTGCCATCCAGCACCTGGTCGGCATGCAGGACTCGGACGTGGTCATCGCCATCAACCGTGATGCCGGCGCACCGATCTTTGAAGTGGCCACCTACGGCATCGTCGGAGACCTGTTCCAGGTGGTGCCGGCCCTCACCAGGCAGATCAGAGAACTGAAACAGAAAAAATAGTCAGACTAGTCAGACTGGTCAGACAGTCTGAAAAGAAGGATTACCCATGACACCCAACCCGACCATCTTTGCTCCACTATTGCTCGCCTCTCTGGCCATCTTTGTCTGGGGCTGCTGGAAAAGGCTCAACCTGATTTCCCTCGGCCAGCCCGAGAACCGTTTTGACAATATCAGTGCCCGTATTGGCGAGATGCTGTTGTACGCCTTCGGACAGAAGCGTGTTTTGGCCAACCCGATCGGCATTATCCACTTTGTCATTTTCTGGTCGTTCATCATACTGCTGATTGCCAATACCGAGTTTCTGCTGCACGGCGTTTTCCCCTGGGTCAGCCTTTCCAAGCTGCCGGACGGAATCTACTTCCCGCTGCTGCTGGTGCTGGATATTGTTTCAGCGCTGGCTCTGCTGGCAGTTATTGTCGCCGCGGTCCGCCGGGTCATCTCGCCCCCCTATCCTGAAGCCAGGACAATCGAAGCCTTTTTCATATTGTCGTTGATCGGCATCCTGATGCTGGCCTACTTCGGCATCAACGCTGCCAAGATTTCCAGGCTCCCGGAAAACATGCTGCCGCTGGCCAATCTGTACATGCCGGTTTCGGCACAGTTCGCGGAGCTGATTCCATCAACCTCAGGATCAGTGGCTTACTCGATCTCCTGGTGGGCCCACGCCTTTGCGTTGCTGGTCTTCATGTGCTACCTGCCGCACAGCAAGCATATGCATATCCTGACCGCCATCCCCAACTGCTTTTTCCGCCGCCTGGAAAAACCGAATACGGTTCCGCGCGAGGATTTCACAGCTGGAAACAGCTTCGGAGTGGCCCAGGTTGACCGCTACAGCTGGAAGGATCTGCTGGATTCCTTTTCCTGTACCGAATGCGGTCGCTGTCAGAAGGCTTGTCCGGCCAGCATCACCGGCAAGCCGCTCAATCCGCGGGCGGTGGTCCACGATATCAAGGTCAATCTGCTGGAGAACGGCAGCCTGCTGAAAAAGGGAGAGAAGCCGCGGATCCCGTTGATAGGCGGGCAGGGTGAGGGGAGTGTTTCCGAAGAGTCGATCTGGGGCTGTACAACCTGCGGTGCCTGTATGGAGGTTTGCCCGGTCTTTATCGAGCAGATGCCCAAGATCATCCAGATGCGCCGGCACCTGGTGGAGAGTGAGGCCCAGTTCCCGGAGGAACTGCTGAATCTGTTCGAAAACATGGAGGGGCGCAGCAACCCCTGGGGTATCGCCCCCAGCGAGCGCACCAAGTGGTGCAGCCAACTGGAGGTCAAGCCCTTCGACAAACATACCACCGAATACCTGTTCTACGTCGGATGCGCCGGTTCTTTCGATTCCCGCAACAAGCATGTCAGCGTCGCCATGGCGCTGCTGCTGGATAAGGCCGGCATCTCATGGGGCATTCTCGGCAAGGATGAGAAGTGTTGCGGAGACAGCGTCCGCCGGCTGGGAAATGAGTATGTCTTCGATAAAATGACCAGGGAAAATGTGGAGATCTTCAAGGATCGGGGAGTAAAGAAGGTTATCACCCAGTGTCCGCACTGTTTCTCGACTCTCAAAAACGATTATCGGCAGTACGGCCTTGAGCTGGAGGTGATTCACCACAGCGAACTGCTGCGCAATCTGGTGCAGGATGGCCGGCTCAAGCTGGACAAGACCGCCACGGAGCTGGGGACAACCGTGTTTCACGATTCCTGTTATCTGGGAAGGCACAACGATGTCTATGACGCTCCGCGCCAGGTCATTGAAGCGGCCACCGGAAAAGCGCCGGTCGAACTGGAGCGTAACCGGAACAATGCTTTCTGCTGCGGTGCCGGCGGCGGCAGGATGTGGATGGAAGAGCACACCGGTGAGCGGATCAATCTGACCAGGGTCAAGGAAGCTCTGCAGGAAAAACCGGATACGGTCTGCGTAGCTTGTCCCTACTGTATGACCATGTTTGAGGACGGTCTGAAGGACGTCAATGCTGCCGGTGTCAAGGTGCGGGATGTGGCCGAAGTCATGGCCGAGGCGCTACTGCGGTAAGTCATCTCATGTTCCCTGCAGTCAACCGAAAGTTGCTGCAGGGAACACTGTAAAATCTCGTGCTGCCACCACCCTTTTGCTCGACCTGTTCAGGTCGGCTCCGTGGGGCATACTACCACTCGACATCAAATCCTGAGTTTACCTGACTGTACCCCCCTCTTTAATCAGGCTAAAATGAGCCTGATTCTCATTCTTCTGCTGCAATCATATTCCAGATATTGTTCAGTCTTACCAACAAGCTGTTTACGGCCGATTGCTATTTTAGATGCGTCTGCAGGATAAGTTCTTTTTTTTTCCTTAGCATTGTGTTATTTAACCGGAACTAAATTTTATTACTCCAATTCGGGAGGTCGTATGAGTTACGAAGTCAAAAACGAGCAACTGGCCAAGTGGGTAGCAGAAGTAGCCGCATTGTGCAGTCCGGACAAGATCCATTGGTGTGATGGTTCACAGAAAGAGTATGATGAACTCTGCAATCTGCTGGTGCAGGGCGGCACCTTCAAAAAACTGAACCAGGAAAAGCGGCCGAACAGTTATCTGGCATGCTCCGATCCGGGCGATGTAGCGCGCGTTGAAGACCGTACCTTTATCTGTAGCATTTCCAAACATGATGCCGGTCCAACCAACAATTGGACGCCCCCCAAAGAGATGAAGGAAACTTTGACGAAGCTCTTCAAGGGTTGCATGCGTGGCCGTACCATGTACGTGATTCCGTTCAGCATGGGGCCGCTTGGTTCCCCGATTGCCAAAATCGGTGTTGAAATTTCCGACTCCCCCTATGTCGCAGTTAACATGCGCATAATGACCCGCATGGGCAAGGCCGTAATTGATGTGCTTGGTAACGGAGAATATGTACCCTGTCTCCACTCGATTGGCGCTCCGCTGGAGCCGGGCCAGAAAGATGTGCCCTGGCCCTGCAACAAGGAAAAGTATATCGTTCACTTCCCGGAGGAGCGTTCGATCTGGTCCTTCGGCAGCGGCTACGGCGGAAACGCATTGCTGGGCAAGAAGTGTCTGGCGCTTCGCATCGCTTCCAAGATCGCCAAGGACGAAGGTTGGCTGGCAGAGCACATGCTGATCCTGGGCATCGAATCACCGCAAGGCGATAAAACCTATCTGGGAGCGGCCTTCCCCAGTGCCTGCGGCAAGACCAATCTGGCCATGCTGGTGCCGCCCGAAATTTTTAACAAGACCGGCTGGAAAGTTTCGACGGTCGGCGACGATATCGCCTGGATCAAGCCCGGTCCGGATGGCCAGCTTTACGCCATAAATCCGGAATACGGCTTTTTCGGCGTGGCTCCCGGCACATCAGTAAAGACAAACCCGAACGCGATGGCCTCCTGTGCCGGCAACTCGATCTTCACCAACGTGGCGCTTACTCCGGATGGCGATGTCTGGTGGGAAGGAATGACCGACACTGCTCCGGAAAAACTTATCGACTGGCAGGGTAACGAGTGGACTCCCGGTTGCGGCAGGAACGCCGCCCATCCAAACTCCCGCTTCACTTCACCGGCCGGCCAGTGCCCATCCATCGATCCCGAATGGGAAAACCCCAAAGGGGTGCCGATCAGCGCCTTTATCTTCGGCGGTCGTCGCAACAATGTAATTCCGCTGGTCTACCAGTCCTTCAACTGGAGCTTCGGTGTTTATCTGGCAGCCACGATGGGGTCGGAAACCACCGCTGCCGCTGTCGGCGCCACCGGCGCTGTCCGTCGTGACCCATTCGCAATGCTTCCCTTCTGCGGCTATCATATGGCTGATTATTTCGCACACTGGCTGCAGGTTGGTCGGACTACCCCCAAGCCGCCCCGCATCTTCAGTGTCAACTGGTTCCGCAAGGATGCCAATGGCAAGTTTCTCTGGCCCGGCTACGGCGAAAACATGCGCATCCTGAAATGGATTGTAGAGCGAGTCAATGGCAACGCCGCCGCAGTCGAAAGCCCGCTGGGATGGATGCCACGCTACGAAGATCTGGACTGGACCGGCCTGGAGGGAAGCGTTTCCCGTGAGCAGTTCTACGACCTGATGTCGGTTGATCGCGATGTCTGGAAGGATGAGATCATTTCCCATGAGGAACTGTTCGTCAAAATGTATGATCGGTTGCCCAAGGAGTTCATGCACATTCGTGAGCTGATCCTGTCCGGCCTGTGGCGTTCTCCGGAACACTGGGAGCAGTTCGACCCAACCGCCGATGCGGATGGCTTTAACGACTGATCCGTCAATTTCCGGAACATAAAAAGGGCGCTGCAGATGCAGCGCCCTTTTTTAATCCTCCACCTCGATCTCTGTTACCCGCATCTCCTCGCCGGCTACTATCTTTACGTGGCAACTGCCGCAGAGGTTGCAGGGAGCAAACAGGTCAGCCAGCGGCGTTTCCGCACCACACTCCTGACAAAGACCCAGGCCGGGAATGCGGGTTATGATGAGCTGAGCTCCTTCCAGCAGGGTATCCCGACTGCAGGCCTCAAAACAGAATTCGATCGCTTCCGGCACCACGCTGCTCAACTCACCGATTTCCACACCCAACGACATGATGCGGCGACCACCCGCGTGCTGCAGGCATAACTCAATTATGCCCTGGGTTATGGACATTTCATGCATTGGCAGTCCCTTTGTAAAACATAAAAAAAGCCTGCGGGATGTTCCCGCAGGCTTTTATTGCACTCCCCTGAGGGAAAGCGAATAATTACTTCTTCTCTGGTTCAGTAGTAGTAGTTGTGGTTGTAGTCGTAGCGGAAGACATCGGCTTCTGCTCAGGAGCTTTAGGAGCCTCAACAGCAGGGGCAGGAGCAGGAGCAGGAGCTTCTTCTTTTTTCTTGCAGCCAGCAGCAAATACAGTAGCCAGTGCGAGTACCAGGGTCAGGGAGATCAGTTTTTTCATTTACGTTACCTCTTTCGTGTGAAATTACCATTTAAACGCTAGGCGCATGGTTTATAAAATCGACCTTGGAATATACGCAGATTATTCGTGGTGTCAAGTTTTTTTTATGAACAGTAATAATTTTTAAGAATATTAGTCCGTTAGTTCACCATGTTTTCAGCTGCTTTGACGATTTTATCTACGTCAAACAGCATGGCCTCACCCTCCGGCAGCAGCAGCATAAAAGATGAAAAACGGGATACAGAGGAATCGATGATCTTGACATCACTTTCCCGGATTATTCGGATGACTTTATCAACCAGAAAAGCCAACGACGCTACACTCTGCTGGAGAACGATCATTTTCTCAGGCTCGCGACAATGCGGCTGTCCCAGAAAAAAGGCCAGATCCATCGCCGCGATAATTGCGCCGTGAATATGCATGGCCCCGGTGAAACAGGCGGGGGCCAGCGGTATCGGCCAGCTGTGCAGAGGGTCGGCAACTTCTGCAACGTGTGCCAGATCAAAGGCATATCGGATGCCCTGTATTTCAAAGATCAAAAATTTACGTTCCGTGGCTGCCATCATTCGAACCGTCAGGCCTGGTCAATCTGGAATCGTTCAACGACGGACAGCAGCTGTTCCGCAAGCTGTGCCAACTCCTTGGTAGCCAGAGCCATATCCTGCATGGCTGCCAGCTGTTCCTCGGTAGCCGCAGATACCTGCTCGGTAGAGGCGGCGTTGTCATCCGCAACCTTGGCAATCTCATCAACGGCCTTGACCATTTTTGCGGATCCGTCCAGCTGCATCTGGGAAAGATCTGCAATGCTGGATGCTTTGCGCTCTGTTTCCAGAACGGTCTTGAGGATTTCCTGAAAAGCGGCGGCGGTTACATCGATATTTTTCTTGCCTGCCTTGATGCTGCGGGAACTCTCCAGGATAACTTCGTGAACCCGGCGGCTCTCTTCGCGCAGATTTTCAATCATATCGTTGATTTCAGATGCCGACTGGGATGATCCGTCAGCAAGCTTGCGAACTTCGTCAGCCACGACGGCAAAGCCCTTGCCGTACTCTCCCGCCCGGGCTGCTTCGATCGAGGCATTCAGGGCCAGCAAGTTGGTCTGACGGGCGATGTTTCCGATACAGTCGGCCACCTTGCCAACTTTTTGCAGTTTGCCATTAAAAGTATCAAACTGGCGTCCGATGGTCTCCTGGTTTTCAAAAAAATCCTTCATACGCTCCAGCGAGTCATTGGCCAGTGAGCCGCCGTGCCGGGCTGTCAGGCTTGTTTCACGAGCGGACTTGGCTGTTTCACGCGCGCGCGCAGCAACCAGATCAATCGAGACGGCCATCTCCCGGATCGTTTTGGAGGTTTTTTCGACCATGTCGGCCTGGGTCCCGGCACCGCGCGAAATCTGTTCGATAGCCTGGGCCACTTCTTCGGTTGAGGCGTTGATTTCCAGGGCTGTGGAATTGATTTCACGGGTCGATGCGGAAAGCTGTCCGGAGGTCTTTTTGATATGTCGTACCAATTCGCGCAGATTCTGGAGCATCAGATTGATCAGGTTGGCCAGTTCATGGCTCTCGTCGGGAATGCGCGACGGGCGGATGAGTACGTCCCTGGTCAAGTCGCCCCGGCTGATCGATTCGGCCGAGGCGGTCAGGCGTCCGATATTGGCGGTAAATCCCTTTGAAAAGAGCCACCCCAGAATCAGTCCGATGGTCAGGGCGAGCGCATAGCCCATGACGCCGCTCATCTCCGGCGAATACCCCAGCAATACTACCAGGCGCGGGCTGAAAGCGACCGCTGCAACAACAATGACAAAACCTATGATGAATTTATAACCTATGGGGATGCGCATGTTTGAACTCTCCATTGAGGATGTGCTGTCAGGCACAATCCGATACTCTCCGGTATATCCGCTCAACCGGGCAGATCGCAGAAAATTTGTGGCGAACCTCACCCACCAGGGTTTCGGACTTGCCGAGCACCAATATGCCGCCTTGCGGCAGAATATCGGCAATTCCGTTCAAGATTTTTTCCTGGTCCGGGCGGGTGAAGTAGATCAAGGTATTACGGCACAGCACCAGATCGTGCGGCAGGTATTTCTCCAGCGCGGTGATATTGCCCTGATGAAATGTCACCATGTCACGAATAGCCTGCGACAGCCACATCCGGGAGCCGTTCGGCCGAAAGTAGCGTGCGCGGATCCTGTCCGGCAAATCTTTCAGCCGATCTTCATTGTATTCGGCGGCCCGGGCAGCCTGGATGGTTTCCAGGTCTATATCGGTTGCGTCGATAACGACGGCTGTGTGCTGCAGTTGATGGGCAAAATGTTCCCGCAAAAGGATTGCCAGGCTGTAAGCCTCTTCGCCGCCGGCACACCCCAGACTCCAGATCCGCAGTTTGCCGCCGTTCATTGCTGAACTCACAAACAGAGACGGAAGGACCTGGGAGCGCAGTTTCTCAAACATGGATGGATTGCGAAAGAACTGGCTGACATGAATCGTGAGCGCTTTCTGAAGCAGATCGATCTCTTGCTCACTCTGCCGCAACAGGTTACAATAGGCCGCGGCGTCATGACAACGGCATGAACGCATCCGGATGGAAATGCGGCGCTTCATACACTTGTCCTTATAAACCGACATGCTGAAGTTGCGGCGCATTTCCAGGATCAGACCAATTTCGGCCAATTCCTCATCACCTATTTCCACAGGCTCCATCTGCGCTTGTCCGGCAAGGATGTTTTTCAAAATAAATAGATCCTTCGCAACTCAAACTCACCTCATCTCTATCATGAAGCGCCTGACCGCGCAACTGCAGATGACTGCATATCAAGTATGCCGGTAGCCGCCGAATGGCAAACTGATTGCAACAAACGGCTCAGCAATGCTACATTTGCGCAGACTACTTCTGTCCTGGACCATGCCGATGAGCGATATACTTCAAGAATCATCAATCGAAGCTGAATCGAACGGTGCCGTGAAATGTACCGTGATCGATCAAAATCTGTCCCAGAGGCTGCGCGCTGCTCTCACGGCGGACAAGGATCAGCTTTTTACCGTCGTGCAGGATGCCAGCGGCGACGTGTTGCTGGCTGTCCTGCGCAATCCGGCCCTGGACGAGCAGCACCTGCTGACGCTGCTCAAGCGCCGGGGACTGGATGAGATTCCTGCGGCCATATATAACAACAAGCGCCTGCTGGAAAGCTATAAGGTTAAATTCGAGCTTGTCAGACATCCTGAAACACCTTCGCACATAGTCCTGACTCTGCTGCCGCTGCTGTACATCTTCGACCTGCTCAAACTCTGCCAGATGCCAGGGATAATCGCCGATGTGCATCTTGGGGCCGAACGAAACATCATCCGGCTCCTGCCTGTCCAGCCGCTGGGAAACAAGCTGACCCTGGCGCGTCGCGGCTCGGCAGCGGTGGTTGAGGCGTTGCTCCGCGAAGGAGTGCCGAGTGTCGTGGAGGCCTGCCTGGATAACCCGTACCTGAAAGAAGGCTCTTTGTATCAGTTCCTTTCGTCGGCACAAGCCACGGCCGAAAATGTTTCGATAGTTGCCCGCAGCAGTCGCTGGAAGGGGCGCCCCAATATCCGGCTGGCGATCCTGAAGAATCCCCGTACGCCGGCGATCTGGTTTACGATGTTCCTGCCCGGGCTGCCCGCCGTTACATTGCGCTACCTGCTCGCTTCACCCCGCCTGACCTTCGCCCAGAAGGAACTGGTACGCCAGGCCAGCCATCACAAATGATCCGCATTCTGCTCTTCCTTATTATCTTGGCCTGCTCGCAGGCTTCTTTCGCTCAGTCTGACGTCTTCGGCGTTGCCCGGCAGGCTGCGCCGGTACTCAACTCCCCGGATTTCGGGTCGGTGTTTGGTGGAAAAGACCGCGTTTCGCTAAAAAGTGACCGCTGCGGCCAGGTTCGCGAGCTGGAGTACATCGCTCTGCCGGGTACGGTCTTCAGGATACTGGAGGAGCAGAAGCGCGGGCCGTCCACGATCTACCGGGTGGAAACGGCTGAATATCATGCTTCAACCGGAATCCGGCTCTACGTGGACAGCCGTTTTCTGGAGCTGCAGAG
>JACMKN010000071.1 GCA_014380135.1 Deltaproteobacteria bacterium | reverse complement strand
GCCCAGGTTCGGAGACTGGAATCTGGACACCGGGCGCGACGAGCACGGCAACCTGGTATTCTGGTGACACATCAAGCAATCTGTGGTAGCTACCATGAGGCCGTTTCACCTGATAGTTTTAAACCGGGGCTTTGCCGAACCGCTATGCGAGGTATGTAAATAATGTCACTTCAAGCCGTTCAGGATCTGCTGTCCAAGCACAGGCTTGTGGCAGACATGATCAACAGGCAGGTCATGCCGCGCCAGGATCTGGTGGAAACCATGGTGCAGAAACAGCACCTGGTCGAGTTGCGTTTGCTGCTTGCCCGGTTGAAACCGGCCGAGATCGCGGAAATTCTCGACCAACTTCCTCCGGAGGATCTGTTTCTTGTCTGGGGGCAGATTGACGACGATCAGGTCGACGACCTGCTGGATGAGGTTTCCGACACTACCCGGGATACCCTGGCCAGCCGCAGTAGCTATCTCGGTTCCGCCTGCGTGGTGAATGCCTTTGAACTGGCGCAGGGGCGCTTATGCCAGACCACCGTCGAATCGGTGGAAGACCTGGAGGGGATCAAGCCGATCTGGGTCGACCTGGTGGGATCCACCAAGGCCGACCGTCGCAAGATCGGGCAATATTTCGGGTTGGAACTCCCCGACTCGGAAGACCTGACCGACATCGAATCCAGTGCCCGCTTTTATGTGGAAGAGAACGGTGAAATTCATCTGCATTCCGATTTTCTGCTCGATCGGGAGGGGGATTCCCGCAACGTTCTGGTAGCATTTATCCTTTTTCGCGACGTTCTCTTCTCGGTACGCAAGGAAGAATTGCCGGTTTTCCGTCTGCAGCGACTGCGTGCGCGTATCCAGGCCGGTTATGTCTCCGACGGTATGGGCATGCTGCTGGATCTGTATGCCGCCGATGCGGAGTATTCGGCTGACTCGCTGGAAGAGATCTATTCCGCGCTTGGCGAAGTCGGCAAGAAGGTGCTCAGCGAGACCATGACCGATCAGGAAGCGGCCGAAACTCTGGCGGACATCGCCGAAGAGGAGGACCTGAACGGGCGCATCCGCAGGAACGTGCTCGACACGCGCCGTGCGCTGACCTTCCTGATTCGTAGAAAGCTCCTGTCCGCAATCCAGCTCGAAGATGCCCAGCAGATCCTGCGTGACATTGAATCGCTGGACGGGCACACGGCCTTTCTGTTCGACAAGATCAACTTCCTGATGGACGCCACCGTCGGTTTCATCAACATCAACCAAAACCGGGTTATTTACCGCTTGACCGTGCTCAGCGTGATCTTCATGCCGCTCAATGTGATCGCAGGCATCGGTGGCATGTCCGAGTTTTCGATGATGACCAAGAACATCCCCTGGCCTGTATCATACGCCATCTTTTCTGTCGGAATGCTGATCGTGGCATGGTTCACGTTCTTCATCCTGCGGTTCTACGAAAGGCGCAAAAGGCCAAGATAGGATTACTCGATCCAATCATTCACGGGAGTGACAGATGAAAATAATTGCCACCTATAACATCAAAGGCGGTGTAGGTAAAACTGCCAATTGCGTCAACCTGGCCTATTCCTGCGCAAAGAGCGGCATGAATACTCTCCTGTGGGATCTGGACTCTCAGGGGGCCGCCAGCTTTTATTTCAATGTGAAGTCAGAAGTGAGAGGCGGAACAAAAAAACTCTTCAAAACTAAAGATATCGGTGAACTGGTCAAAGAAACCAATATTGAGCATCTGGATCTGTTGCCGGCGGATTTCTCCTACCGGCATATGGACCTGTATCTGGACAGTGGCAAAAAACCCAAAAAACAGATGAATGAGTTTCTGGGTCGCTTTGAAAAAGACTATGACGTCATGTTCCTTGGATTGTCCTCCCAGCTTTTCACTGGTATCGGAAAACGTGTTTAATTCCGCTGATGTCATGCTGGTGCCGCTGATTCCCACAACATTGTCTTTGAGAACCTACCAACAGATCCTGGATTATGTGGCTGATCACAAAAAACTCTCGCTCAAGTTGATGCCGTTTTTCTCGATGGTGGACAGGCGCAAGTAGCTTCATCTGGAGACCATCGGCGATGGCCAGAACAGTATCAAAGGGTTGTTGCGGACCAGCATCCCCTATCTTTCGATTATAGAGAACATGGGAATTCAACGGGCACCGGTTGGTGCTTTTGCACCCAGAAGTGATGCTGCTGCCATATTTGATGCCCTCTGGACGGAGGTCGTTCTCCGGGCTAAGCTTAACAGCAGGTAGTGCTTTAACCGGTTTGCAGCATTTAGACTGCGTCAGGTCATTAAATGTACGAAAAAGAAAATAAAACGTCCATGCCTGCTCCGGATTTTTTCAAAGACAAGATTTCCATCGACCGCATCAGAGGCCATATAAAAGCGCTCGAAGGGCCTTGTCATCCAGTGGCGGCTCCCGAAGCGCTGGAGCGTGCCGCTGACTATATAGCAGACTGCCTGGGTTGTCTGGGCTTCCAGATGTCGGAACATCGCTTCCATGAGAACGGCCGCGAATTCAGAAACATCATTGCCACTCGTCCCGGATTGTCACATCCGGAAAAAAAAGGTTATGGTCCTGGCCCATTTCGATACGGTCGCAGACTCCCCCGGTGCCGACGACAACGCCAGTGGTGGTTAACCTTTCTCTACAATTCTTATACAAGACGGCACTCGTTCTCAATTCATATTCCTCTCTAAAAACAGCAGCTTCCCGGTTATCCCGAATTCCCCATCACAGTCGGTGAACATATCCGCAAGAAACGAATGGATCTCGACCTCCTCCAGAGAAAAGTAGCCGAGATCATCGGCGTTACCGAACCCTCTGTCTGGAACTGGGAACATGGCACCGAACCGGAACTTCAATATAATCAAAGTATTATCAAATTTCTAAGTTATATTACGTTCGACTGTCCGGATGACACAGTGGGGCGACTTGGTTGGTTTAAGAGAACTATGGGAATGAATCTGGATTGTCTTGGCGAAGCCATGGGGAGAGGCCCTGAACAACTGTCTGACTGGTTAAGTGGTCGTCATTACCCGTTAAAAAAGAACCGGAATAAGATCGAACTGTTTCTGGAACGTCAGGAAATGTTCTTTTTCTGAGCGGCACCCTACGGACCTGAGCGCGAAAGGCGATATTAGCCTGAGAACGAGGCAGCGACCATCACGGACTCGAACCTTGAACTTCCTGATTTGGCAAGTATTATATCCGTCGTTTCTTATCAGTTGCTTTCCCGAGCCCTGCGGCGATAGCTGATGCCGAGCTTGTCCAGACGCGAACGCAGTGTGCTCGGATTGATCCCCAACATCTCAGCCGCACCTCCGGGGCCATCGATCTTCCCCTTGGCCAGTTTAAGGACCTCGGTGATATGCACTGCGTTTGCCTCATCCAGGTTGAGTGGGTAGAGCGACCTGCTGTTGCCGGCGACGGGCGGCAAGTTCTTTTGTTCCGGGCCCGGCAGAATCGTACCGAAGGTCAACGGACCGCCACGATGCAGGATGAGCTCACGCTCGACCAGGTTCTCCAGTTCCCGGACGTTGCCGGGCCAGTCGTATCCCATGAGCCGCTGCAGTGCCCCCGGCGCGATTGACGGGGGCACCCCGATGCCAAAGTCCCTGCTCCTGACCGTCACGAAGTGACGGGTAAGGGCCGGCACATCCTCCTTCCTCTGCCGCACCGGCGGTACCATGATGGGAAAGCCGCTCAAACGGTACCAGAGATCCTCGCGGAAGCTCCCTTCCGCCACCATGCTTTGCAGGTTGCGGTGCGTTGCCGCGATCACCCGTATGTCTACCGGGATCGGGCGTTTCCCTCCCACTCTCTCCACTTCGCGGTTTTGCAGCACCCGCAGAAGCCGTACCTGCGCGTTCGGCGGGAGCTCACCAATTTCATCCAGGAAGATGGTGCCGCCGTCGGCCCGCTCGAAGCGTCCCCGGCTCTCGGCCACCGCCCCGGTAAAAGCCCCTCTCTCATGACCGAATAGCTCGCTGTCGATCAGGTTTTCCTGCAACGCGCCGCAATTCACCGTGATGAAAGGTCCATTTTTGCGCGGCGAAGAAAAGTGAATCGCATTGGCGATCAACTCCTTGCCGGTCCCGGTCTCGCCGAGGATGAGCACTGTGTTGTTGAGCGGCGCCACCTGGCGAACCATCTCCATCACATTGCGCAGCCCCGTATTGCCGCCGATGATCCCGTCTGCGGCGTCACCGTGCAACTCCCGGTTCAGGAAGCGCTTGTCGTCCAACAGGATGGCCTGGTAGCGGAGCACCTCCTCGTGGGCGAGGGCGTTGGCAAGGGCAATCGCAAACGGCTCCGCAAGATAGCCAGCGAGTTCAAGATGTTCTTCGCAGTATCGTCCCTCTCCCCGCGCACGCAAGTTCAACCCGCCAAGCAGCTCCCCCTTGATTCGCAAAGGAACGATCAGGTCCGTATTCCCATCTAGCCCCACCAGCGGCGCAAAGGTGCGGAAGATTTCGTCACCTCCCGTATCCACTACGAACGGCGCGGAAAAATTCCGGGCGGCAATCTTCCGCAGCATCCCTTCCGGCAGCGGGATAATTTGGGGCGGAAGAGCGACATTTTCAGAGGCATGTTCAATGCGCCGAATTGCCCCCAGTCGCTCATCTATGATGAAGAGGATTAAAGCTTCGAGGGGGACTTGCTCCTTCAGATACTCGAAGGCATTGCGCAACGATTCTTTTATTTCCAGACTGCCGCAGATTCTGAGGGTTATCTCCCTGATAAATTCGTCGCGGCCGGCCATACCCTTGTCGCTTCCCAAGCTGGCTGTGCCTCTCCCTTCCATTTTAATCCCCATGTGTTTTTATACCTCCCGTCAATATCCACGATATTTAGCATTGTACCCATTTTACTTGATATATCGCAATAAAAAACATGGCATATCGTTGATATGCAGGAGGTGGTTATGTAACTATTTGAAATTACGTATTTCAAGAGGCTGGCACGCTTATCGCTATTACAAAGACAGTGTCAATACAAAGGAGAACATCATGGCCAACCTGCTCTATGTCACCTGCAATGTCAGACCTCATGATAGATCTCGTACCCTTACGCTCGGCAATGAATTCCTGGAGGAATACCTGCGCAGGAATCCGCAGGACGAGGTGCAGATTCTCGACCTGTATCGCGACAGCATCCAGCGCGTCGATCAGGACGTGCTCAACGTCTGGTGGCGGATCGAACGCGGCGAGGATTACGGCTTCCTTTCGGATGGAGAGCGGAACAAGATCGCACGACTCTTTCGTCTCGCCGACCAGTTTCGCAGGTGCGACAAGTACGTCTTCGTCACCTGCAGCCTCAACCTCTGGTTCCCGGCCGAATTCAAGATGTACATCGATGCGATCGGTATTCCCGACCCGACCAACCGCATGACGCCGCTGGCGGCGAAAAGCATGCTTCCCGGCCAGCGCAAGAAATCCCTGCATTTGCACGCATGTTCGCCTCACGACTTCTTGCAGGAGCAAGAACTGAGCATTCCCTACCTGCGTTCGGTGCTGAGCTTCCTGGGGGTCACCGATCATGAAACGGTGCTCCTTGAGGGTGACGATCCGGAACGGGTATCCGAGGAGGATCACGAAAAAGCCCGGCACAGACTGTTGGATCTTACCCACCGTTTTTGAGAGGGAATAATGACGCAGATAGATGAGTTCAAAAAAAGGAGTCAACACATGCAAGGCACATTCAAATCCATTCTAGTAACTGTTTCCGTGTTCATTTTGGGTGCTTCTCTGTCTGCCTGCAAAGGTGAACAGCAGAAGAAGGAATCGAACAGCGAGGCCGTACCCGTGAACATTGGGAGAGTCCAACAGGTTCAGGAGCGCGAAACAATAGCGGTGAGCGGGACGATCTCCACACAGAACTCTCCGGCAAACGTGTCGTTTCTCGTTTCCGGCAAAGTCGTGTTCGTGGGTCCGCGAGAAGGGGAATACGTAAAAAAAGGTCAGGTCCTTGCCTCCATAGATCCGACCGATTACCAGCTGCCGTTGGCGGCTGCCAAGGCGCAAACCGATCAGGCCCGCATCGGTTATGAACGGGCGGAAGACGAATTTAAACGGATGAAGATGTTGTATGACTCCAAAAGCCTTGCACCGAACGACTTCCAGAAATACAAGGCCGCCTATGATTCCGCCAGGCAACAGTACGAGCAGGCGGCTGCGTCGGAAAAGCTGTCCCGGAAACATCTGACGGATGGGACGCTGAGTGCCCCGACCAGCGGCTACATCGCGAAACGGTCCATAGAGCCGGGTGATACCGCCTCTCCGGGGCGCGTCGCCTTCGAGATCGTCCAAATGGACCCGGTGGAGGTTAATGTCGGCGTGCCGGAGACGGACGTACACCTTGTCAAGATCGGACAGAAAGCAGCCATCACCGTCCCTGCCCTGCCTGGGAAGTCATTTGAAGGAACGGTGCGGGTCATAAACGTCTCCGCCGACCCCAACACTCGCACCTTCATGACCAGGATAAGTGTTGCGAATCGGGAGCGCGAGCTGCGCGTCGGTATGGTAGCGGAAGCAACCATCCACGGCGATAAAATGGTGTCCATGGGCACGATCCCCGGGGATGCGGTGGTGCGTGACCCGCAGGGAGCAACGCAGGTGTACGTCTACTACCCGGACCAGAAGCGCGTCTACACCAAGCGCGTGGAAATCGGTGCGGCAGTTAACAGGAACGTCGAGATAAAGAGCGGACTTGAAGGTCGTGAACTGATCGTTCTGGCAGGACAGGCAAAGCTGAGAAATGGACTGACCGTAACGGCAACAGAACAGACGGGCCGGAAATAGCCGGCGGCCACGAGAGGATAAATTATATGAAACCGATAAAGTTTTCGCTTCGCTACCCCGCCGTGACCCTCATATTGACGGCAATGGTCGTCATGATCGGCATTCATGCCTTTCTGAAAATGCAACGGACTGAAGATCCGACCGTCACCATCAGGACCGGGCTGGTGGCCGCGATGTACCCCGGAGCGACCTCCGAGCAGGTGGAAAAACAGGTAACGAAGACCCTTGAGAAGCACATCTTCAAGTTTCCCGAGGTGCGCAAGGAAAAGACATATTCCACGAGCCGTCCCGGCGTGGTCATCATTAACGTGGAACTGGAAGACAACGTCAAAAATTCCGACCAGTTCTGGGCGAAACTGCGCCACGAGTTGAATGTGGTGAAGAGCACCGAACTCCCCGCTGGTATCATGGGGCCGGTGGTGGATTCCGATTTCGGCGATACCGTCGCCATGCTGGTCGCCATCCGCGGCAAACAGTACGGGTATCGTGAGCTGCAGGACTTTGCGGACAAGATCCACGACGAGATGCGCACGGTCCGCGAAGCGGGGAAGCTCGTGACCTATGGGACGCAGTCCGAAGAGATCTGGGTCACCAGCAGCCTTGAACGGATGGCGCAGTATTTCGCCGACCCGAGCCAGATAGCGAATGCCCTGAGACAGCGGAACGTCATCCAGAGCGGCGGGAATTTCGACGCCGACCGCTCGAAGGTCCCCGTGAGGACCACCGGGATTTTCAATACCGAAAACGAGATCCGGAACGTACTCGTGGACGTTTCCAAGGATGGCCACCCGGCCTACATCAGGGACTTCGCCAAGGTAGAGCGCAGGTATCAGGACCCGACCTTCATGGTGCGCTTTGACGGCGACCCCTGCCTGCTCCTCTCCGTAGAGATGCAGAAGGGGAAGAACATTGTCGAACTGGGCGAACAGCTGGACAAGGTCTTCCAGCGCCTCAAGGTGCTCCTCCCCCCTGACGTGCAGCTGGACCTGGTCGCCGACCAGCCGGGGGTCGTCAAGGAGCGGATTGCCACGCTCTCCCACGAATTCCTGCTGGCCATCATTTCCGTGGTTATCGTCACCATCGTACTCCTACCGCTGCGGGTCGCTCTCATCGCCGCCCTGGCCATACCGGTGACCCTGTGCGGCACCCTCGCCGTCATGAACGCGGTGGGGATAGCGCTGCACCAGGTCTCCATCGCAGCGCTCATCATGGTCCTGGGGATCGTGGTGGACGACGCCATCGTGATCGCCGACAACTACGTGGAACTCCTTGATCACAAGGTGCCGAAGGCCGAGGCGGCCTGGCGGTGTGCCAGCGACGTCTTCGTCCCGGTCCTCACGGCGACCGTTACCATCATCGCCTCCTTCCTGCCGCTTCTGATCATCACCGGCTCTTCCGGCGAATTCATCATGGCGCTTCCCATCGCCGTAGCGATCGCCTTGGCGGTTTCATTTATCGTGGCTGTCATGCTGACCCCCCTGCTCTGCAGATTCTTCATCAAGAAGGGGCTGCACGACCATGATGCCGTAGAGACCCACGGCAAGGAGAAGAAGAGTCTGCTGGACCGGCTCCAGGACAAGTACGGGGTCTGGATCAACATCTTCATGAACAGAAAGTGGCTCGCCTTCTCCCTCGGGGGCTGTGCCTTCGCCTTCGGGGTGGCGCTCTTCGCGCTGGTGCCGCAGCAGTTCTTCCCCTCCGCCGAGCGCGACCAGTTCGTGATTGATGTCTGGATGCCCCAGGGAACGCGGATCGAGGCCACCGATGCGGTCATGGGGCGGATCGAAAAAACCCTGGGAGCCAGCAAAGGTGTCGCTCACTATGCCACCTTCATCGGTCAGAGCTCCCCGAGATTCTACTACAACGTCAATCCCCAGCAGCCCGATGGCGCCTACGGCCAGTTCATCGTCAACACCGCCTCGGTGAAGGATACTACACGGCTGGTGAAGGAACTGCGCCCGGTGCTGGCAAAAGTGGCGCCGGAGGCGATGGTGATCGTGAAGGAGGTCCAGCAGGGAGCCCAGACGGAGGCGCCGATCGAGGTGCGCATCTCCGGTGACGACATCGGCGAATTGAAGCGGCTGGGGGAACAGGTGCAGGGAATTCTGGAGGGCGTACCGTTTGCCGACTACGTGTTCCGCGACTACTTCAACGATTCGTACCGGGTGGACGTGAAAGTGAACGACGAACTGGCCAACCGTCTCGGCATAACCGACGCGTCGGTATCGCAAACCCTCTCAGGGGCATTCGACGGCGCCGCGGTCAGCACCTTCTGGGAAGGGGACCGCCCGGTCAGCATCAAACTGCGGCTGGACCAGGCCTCCCGCTCGAATTTCGCGGATATCGGAAATACCTATCTCAACTCGGAACTGACCCGTGCCAGGGTTCCGCTCCGCGCCGTTGCCCAGCTCGCACCCGAGTGGCAGACCAGCAGGATCGTCCGCAGAAACGGCGTACGCACCCTGACCATCCGTGCCTTTGCGAAGCCGGGGCACTACGCTTCTAAAATACTGGAGGAGGCCATGCCGAAGATCAAGGCCCTGCAACTCCCGGCGGGCTACCGGATCGACTACGGCGGCGAGAAATTTAACCAGGACGAGACCTTCCCGCAGATGCTCGTCGCTCTTGGGATCAGCCTGGTGGCGATCTTCCTGGTGCTGCTGGTGCAGTTCAGGAACATATCCGACCCGCTGGTGGTGATGGCCTCCATCCCGCTCACCCTGTTCGGGGCGATCTTCGGGCTCATCATAACCCACAACCCCTTCGGTTTCACCGCCTTCATGGGGCTGATCAGCCTGTGCGGCATCGTGGTGAGAAACGGGATTATCCTGGTGGACTACTGCAACGAACGGGTCGCCGAAGGGGCGACCCTGGAACAGGCCGCACGGGAGGCCGGGTCGCGGCGTCTGCGCCCGATCTTCCTTACCACCATGGCCGCCGCGGTGGGGGTGACACCGATGATCATCTCCGGGTCGAGCCTCTGGAGCCCGCTGGCGAGCGTCATCGCCTTCGGCCTCATCTTCTCGATGTTCTTTACGCTCCTGGTCGTTCCCGTCATCTACGTGGCCGTCAAGTCCCGTTCCGCCAGGAAGGGGGCCGGCAAGCCGGTGGCTGCCGTCACCGTTGCGATCATGGCATTGGTTCTTCTCGCTGCGGGAAAGGATGCCTCGGCAGAGCCGGTAAATCACTCACTGACCCTGTCGCAGGCGGTCGAACTGGCTCTGCAGCAGAACTCGGTGCTCAAGATCGGTCGGGCGAAGGTGACGGAGAACGATCAGAAGATCGTCTCGGCACGGTCACAGTACTTTCCGCTCCTTTCCAACAACACCAAGTATACGGCCTTGTCCGACAAACAGCATGTCACCATACCGGCCGGCAGTCTGGGAAATGTCGGCGGCGGGCCTTTTCCCAACAACGATGTGAAGTTAAGCCAGAGCCGCACCGACGTCCTGTACAGCGAAACGACCCTCGCTCAGCCGATTACGCAGCTGCTCAAGATTCATGAGGCCAATCAGATAGCACGGGCCGATCGCGGCATTGCGGATGCAGAACTAAACAGGTCGACAAACGAGACGGTCCTGGCAGTACATCAGCTCTATTACGCCTTGCTGATTGCGCACAAGGAAAGGGATGCCGCCCAGGCTTCGCTGACAGCTGCACAGGAGAGCCTGCGCGAGTCCGAGGAGGCGGTAAAGGCGGGGAATCTGCTCGATGTTGCCCTAATCTCGGCCAAGGCCAATCTGCTCCAGGGCAGGCAGGCGCTTCTCGTCGCGGAGAACCGCATCTCGGACGTGACTTCGGAACTCAACGACCTATTGGGTCTACCGAGCGACGCTATCATTGATGTAACCGAGGCCGGGTTGTCGGAGTTGACGGAACTGGCGAAAGACCAGTCCTATGATGAGGCGCGGGCCAGAAACGGCGAATTGCTTGCCGCTCGCGAAACGCTGGAAAAATCACACCACGCTGTGCGTGCCGCGCGCTATGAATACATTCCTGACGTAACTATCTTTGCCAAGCACGGCTATCAGGACGGAGCGCCGTTTGTCGAGAATAACATCGGCATCTTCGGGGCCGAGCTGACCTGGAACATCTTCGACTGGGGGAAACGTAAGGGAGATATCGGCCAGCGAGTCGCCCAACGGTCACAGGCGGAAGAGAACCTGGCACGGATAGACAAGCGGATCGGGATCGACCTAGACAAGGCGTACCGGAAGCTGGAACGCTCGAAACAGATGGTCGATGTCGCACGTGAGGCGCTTTCCTTATCGAAGGAGAATACGCGGCTCAGCGAAAACGGGCTAATAGCCGGGACTGTCACGACGGCAAAGCATGCCGAAACAGTTGCGGCACTGAGAAAGGCGGAAATGGATGAGTTGCAGGCATCGCTGCAATACCGTCTGGCCCGGACCGAGCTCGACCGGATCACTGGGGCGCTCGCGTCAAGCAGGTAAGGATATCAGCGGGACAGCAAAACAATATGCAGGTTGAAAAAGGAGTTCAGAATGAATACGAAAGACATCCTTCTCGTTGATGATGACATCAATTATCTACACCTTCTCAGCATGCTCCTTGAATCTGAAGGGTTTGATGTCAGCACAGCGTTAGGCGGGTTTAAGGCATTGGAAACATTGAAGCATAATAAATTCAAAATGATGATTACCGACTTCAACATGCCGGAAATTAACGGCGTGGAGTTGGCAACCAAGGTAAAAGAGCAACGTTCGGATATGCGTATTGTTCTGGCAACCGGAAGAGACCTCTCGGAAATTGCGGAGGCGGCTGCTAATGCAGGTATATCGGAATTGTTTTCCAAGCCGATAGAGTTACAAAGATTCTTGGGAGTTATCAGGTCTTCGCTGCTGGCAAGGCAGAAGCTGTGTGCTTAGCAACCGGGCTCTTGCCGGGGGATCTCGGAAAATGGTGGGTTGAGAGAAAGGGATTACCTATGAAAATTGCAAGAAGTGTCCTCATTGTCTTCCTTCTGCTTATGCCGGCTATTGGTTGGGCCGACGACGCTGTTTACCGTTACCCGATTGCTGACTCCTACGCTGCGACGATTCTGGGCACTCCGCAGAACTTGAAGCCGGAGCTCAACGGGGAGGTTCCGCTCAAGACAATGGTCCTGGAAACGGACCTGAAGAAGCCGGATATCTTCTTTTATGACCATGGGCTGCGCTACACGGCAGCGTTTCAAGACGGGAAGGCTCCCCTGGTCTTTCTTATAGCGGGGACCGGCGGCAGCAGCAAGTCATCGAAAATGCTTGCCCTCATGAACAACTTGTACCGCGCAGGTTTTCATGTAATTGCGCTCCCTTCTCCGACCTCCTCCAACTTCATCATCAATGCCTCAACCAGCCATGTGCCGGGGAATCTGCCTGACGACGCAGCGGATCTCTATCGAGTCATGGAGCAGATCTGGAACGTATCCAGGGAGGGCATCGAGGTCTCCCATTTCCTTCTCGCCGGATACAGCCTGGGTGGAACGGAAGCCGCTTTCGTTGCCAAGCTGGACGAGGAGCGTAAGGCCTTTGATTTCCGCAGGGTGCTGATGATCAACCCCCCGGTGAGCCTGTACACCTCGGTATCGAGAATCGAGGGGCTATTGTACGGCATCCCGGGAGGTCCCCGGAGGGTCGGAGCGTTTTTCAACCAGATAATGGCGAAAAGCACCGATTTTTACCGAAAGGGCGATTTTGTCGGCATAGACGATGACTTTCTCTACTCCGCCTACCAGGCCCAGCTCCTGAACCGGAACGAAGCAGGGGGGCTGATCGCGGTTTCCTTTCGCATCGGCTCCGCTGGAATGATTTTCACCTCAGACGCCATGACCAACGGCGGCTATGTCGTCCCCAAGAACAAGGTGTTGAAAAACAGCGATTCCCTGGAAGAGTACTTCTGGACCTCTCTGCACCTCTCTTTCCTGGACTACTTCAACGAGTATTTCTATCCGTATTTTCAGAGCAGGCACCCCGGCCTCTCCAGGGAGGAGCTCATCGAAGCGCTGAGCCTCAAAAGCATCGAAGGCTACCTCGCCTCCTCAGCGAAAATCGGCGTAATTACCAACGAGGACGATTTCATCCTGGCACCGGGGGAGCTCGACTATCTGCGCCGGGTTTTCGGCCCCCGGATCAAGATTTATCCCAATGGCGGGCATCTCGGCAACCTTGAGTACCGCGACAATATGGCCTCTCTGATCGACAGGCTGCGCTCGGCTACATGGTAAGGAGATACGACATGCTTCGCTATATGATTAATTTATTCATCACCCTTGGACTGGCCCTGTATTTAACCGGCTGTGCCGCGAGCAACGCGCATATCGCTTCAGAAATCCCGCCGATGCATACGGTGAGCGAATTCAGCGACGACGAGAGCGTTTCACACACTCGCGATCCGTGGGAAGGCTTCAATAAAGGCATGTACAAATTCAATTATGAGGCCGACCGCTTCTTTTTCCTCCCGGTTGTAAATGCTTACGAAACGGCAGTTCCCGGTTTTGTTCAGACCGGCGTCAGCAATTTTTTCGCCAACATCCGCGAGGTTCGGACCTTATACAACAGCATCCTGCAAGCAAAAGGAAAGAAGTCCATGGTGACCCTCGGCCGGTTTCTGACCAACTCGACCATCGGGATAGGCGGGCTTTTTGATCCGGCCACCTCCTTTGGCTGGCGGCAGCAGAATGAGGATTTCGATCGCACCCTGGAAACCTGGGGGGTCGGGACAGGCCCCTATCTGGTACTGCCGCTTATCGGTCCGAGCACGGTTCGCAATGCGAGCGGACTCGCCGTCGATGGGGCGGTCCGCTGGGCAATCGTGAGCAGCATTGATCCTTTTGGAGGAACCGGAGCCGGCAGTGAGATCGAGATGGGGGCTACCGCTCTTGAGGCAGTGGATCTGCGCCATAGGGTAAGCTTCCGCTACTACGAAAGCGACTATCCCTTCGAATACTATATGGTCCGCTACATCTTCAGCGAGCGGCGGGAGTTGACAAGCATCAGGTAAGGCCGGCGAATCAACGTAAGCTCTTTTGTTCGTTTCGTTGTGCGTCTGTAGGTACGGTTGGGAAATGAAATTTCGGAATAAGGAGTGGTGTGCATGAAAAGTGAAAAGGGAGAAGAAAAGGGGCCATCTTCAGCATATGCCGACCCGATCTATCGCATCAGCAGACTTGCTTCTTCAGCCCGTAAACCTCTTTCCGTGTCCCCTGACACTAAACTGGAAGAAGCCGTTACTCATATGCTCACAAATGACTTTTCCCAGTTGCCGGTGATGACAAGCGGAAGAGACGTCAAAGGTGTGATTACGTGGGCATCTATCGGCAGCCGTCTGGCTGTGGGTAAGAATTGTTCAGTAGCTCGTGAGTTAATGGAACAACACCTGGAGATTCGTTCTGATGCACCGTTTTTTTCAGCAATCGGCATAATTGCGGAACATCAGTATGTGCTGGTTCGTGGCCATGACCAGAAGATTACCGGCATCGTCACGGCAAGTGATCTGAGCCTGCAGTTTCAACAACTGGCAGAGCCGTTCCTGTTGCTTGGAGAAATAGAAAACCACGTGCGACGAGTTATCAGCCAACGGTTTTCCCCTGCAGAATTGGAGTCTGCAAAAGACCCGTCAGATACTAAACGCGTAGTCACCTCCGTTGCAGATCTTACTTACGGAGAGTACATAAGGTTGCTTGAAAACCAGGAAAGATGGGACAAGCTGAACATTACCGTTGATCGTAAAACCTGTATGGGGAAGTTTGAGAGTGTAAGGAAAATCAGAAATGACGTCATGCATTTTGACCCGGACGGAATACCCGAAAAGGACTTGATGACACTTCGCGATTTTGCCCGCTTCCTTCAGAGGCTGCAGCTTATCGATGTAATAAATGTTTAGTCGGGCACGAGAAAAGGAAGTTGGAGAAAGGAGTAATATCGATGAAGGGTGAAAAAAAAGAAAAAAAGGGTATAGAAACCGGCGCAAAAGCCGGTGAAAAGCTGAAAACCAAGGATTATGAGAAGGAGCTGGCCAAGCTGCACGTGGAGTTGGTCAAGCTCCAGGAATGGGTGAAGTACAAGGGGCTGAAGGTCTGCATCATCTTCGAGGGGCGTGACGGCGCCGGCAAGGGGGGAGTGATCAAGGCGATCACCGAGCGGGTCAGTCCCCGCGTCTTCCGGGTCGTAGCTCTCCCGGCCCCGACGGAGAGGGAAAAGACGCAGATGTACCCCCAGCGCTATATGCCGCATCTCCCGGCAGCCGGCGAGGTGGTCATCTTTGACAGGAGCTGGTACAACCGCGCCGGGGTCGAACGGGTGATGGGGTTCTGTACCAGGGAAGAGTGCAAAGAGTTCATGGAGGTGGCGCCGCACTTCGAGAAGCTGGCGTGTGACTCGGGCATCATCCTGCTCAAGTACTGGCTGGAGGTGAGTCCGGAGGAGCAGACCCGCCGGTTGGTGCGTCGGATTGATGACGGGCGCAAAATATGGAAGCTCTCCCCCATGGACATCGAGTCGTACAGCCGCTGGGACGACTATACCAGGGCCCGCGACGAAATGATCGCGGCGTCCGATACCCCCTGGGCTCCTTGGTATGTGGCGAAATCCGATGACAAGAAGAAAGTGCGACTGAATCTCATTACCCACCTGCTCGGCAGGATACCGTACAAGGAAGCGCCCCGCAAAAAGGTGAAGCTCCCGAAGCGGAAGAAGGAAGGGACGTACAAGTCCCCCGATTACCCGTTCAAGTATATCCCCGATGTGTCTATTGATCCGCGAGCGAGGCGAAAAAAGAGGGTTATCGTGGAGAAGGAAGATCCCAGCAGATTTGAGGCTGTGAATTTAACAATGCGAGAGATGTCCGTCCAACCGAAGCCAGACACGATAAAGGAGTGAATCATGAACCTGCATGAGAAGAACACATCAGCCGTGGACCGCTGGCGTTTGGCGGAAGATCTTGTGGAAGCTGCACTCGTTGATACGGTATACGGAGACCTGTATCTGCAGCGTGCCCGGGATTTTCTGGAACCGTGCCTGAGTGAGTCCGAGTTCGCTGTACTTCAGCGTTTGGAGACCGAAGTTCTGAACCTGCCCAATCGCATTTTTGTCGCCATGAAGCAGGCAAACTGGATCGAAGTAAAGGAATTGAGTTCCCGGATGTCGAGCTTGAAGCGGACTCTGAAGGAAAAAGAAAACCTCCGCATGTTTGGGGAAAAGATCTACAAACCGGGGGAGCCTCCTTTAGACCCATTCTCCCCGGGACTCCAGGGATTCGCGGGGAACGGTGATCCTCAGGCGCTGCTGCATAAGTTTTCAACACAGTTGGAACGGCTACAGACAGCCGATCCAGATTGGCAGGGTTTTTATGCGGCCCGAAAGATTGCCATGGCAACCATGAAAACGTATTCGCCAAAAGCCTCCGAGGAGGCAGAATTAACCGGTTCGCGGATCGAGCAGAAGGCATTCGAAGCTCTTAATAGCGGTGATTATACCAACCTGGAAAAAATAGCCGCACTGATGGAAAAGGAAGAATCGGACGAAGCGGAAAGAACAACTGGCTCTATCTGGCGTTTTACCGGAAAAGCTCAGGAGCTGACCATCCAGTTTTCGCAGGAGATATTGGAACAAGCCCAAGACAAAGGCCTGTCTCCGGTTCGGCTGGCAGCCGGCAGCCGGTTTCTCAATCTCTCATCCGATGATCTGGCTTCCATCTATCAGCGTCTCTGGCACCCAACCTTCACCGATGAGATCAGTCGTCAGGGAGCTGACTGGCGGAAGAAGGAAATTCAACTCCCTGTCGATGCTCCTGCGGCCTTTCGAGATCTCGTTGAGCTCTTCAGCCTCAACCCCTTTGTCAATTCCGGTGGTGCCCGGTTTGTTCCCGTCCTCGCAGAGGAAGACGTGCTGATCGAAGATTTCGATGAACCGGATGCCGGGACGGAAACTCCTGCTTCCACGCTCCTCTCGTCTCTCGGCTTTAAGGATCGCCGAGGTCTCAGTCGGATTAGCATCGAAAAAGCCCTCATTGAGCGGGGTAACACGATTGTCCGGGACATTGGACTGGATCCCCGCGCTTTTCGCCTAATCTGCATTCCTCCCGATGTCTACGGGCGAGTCGGAGTTCAGAGAGGTTGGGGTCAGAAACCGTTATGGACCCATTTCGACGGGTATATGGGGATGAAGAACGGAAACCTCAGAGCACTTGCAGGAGGGGATGTGCGTTTCGGGGGGCTCTTCGACCTGGTAGGAATCAGCCGGGACTACGATTCCGACCATATCATGGCCCGATTTGCCGTGGTGCAGCGCCGCCGGCTGGAAACTGTCGGATAAACGCCGCCAGGAAAAGGAAAAGTACCCGATGGAAAAACCTGACAAACGTGAAGAGATCGTCCGTGCAACCCTCGCACTCATCGCCGTACACGGGTTCCACGGCGCCCCCCTTGCAATGATTGCCGATCGGGCAGGTGTAGGCACCGGGACTATCTACCTCTATTTCGAGAACAAGGACATGCTGATAGCCGAGATCTACAAGGATATTGAAGACAGGTTATCCGCCCTCATCATGGAGGGGTACGCGCCGGAGAAGCCCGTCAGAGAGCGGTTTCTCCACCTCGGCACAGCGTTGCTGCGGTACTTCATTGAGAACCCTCTCGACTTTCGCTATCTGGAGCAGTTTCACAATTCTCCCTACGGCGTGGGGTTCCGCAGAGACTACATGCTGGGGCAAAAGCGAAACTGCAATGTGTATCGCGAGCTTTTAGAGGAGGGGGTGGATAGACAGGTGATGAAGAATCTTCCACAAGCTACCCTCTTCGCCTTGGCCTTCGGCCCCCTCTTGACTGTGACGCGGGATCATATCCTCGGCTTCATTTCGCTGGACGATTCCTTGATCGTCCGGACCGTGGAAGCCTGCTGGGACGGGATCAGAAGATAAGGGGCAACGTGTGGTTAAAAACAGACATTGAGGAGGAAAGTTATGGCACGAGCAACAAAACACGGCAGCAACAATCACGACACAATGCGGACCAGTCAGAGTTCTGACGAGATACAACAGGCCATTCTTAATCACCTCCACTGTACTCAGGCAAAACCGCTACACTTTGCGACACGTAACGACTGGTATATGGCAGTGGCTCACGCCGTTCGCGATCAAGTCGTTAAGAACTGGCTTACGTCGTTCTATGACCTGATCTCTTTGGCTAAAGAAAAGCTTAAAGTTGTCAGCTACATGTCCTCGGAGTTCCTTCTCGGGCCGCATTTGGGGAACAATCTGGTAAACATGGAACTTGAAGCTCAAGTTCGCGCGGCGCTGGAAACGTTGGGACAGAATCTGGAGGATATACTCAAGCAAGAGGTTGAGCCGGGACTGGGAAATGGCGGTCTTGGCCGTCTTGCCGCCTGTTATCTGGAGTCTCTGGCAACACTGAGGGTTCCCGCCGTAGGCTACGGAATCCGCTACGAATTCGGCATCTTCGACTAGGAGATCCGCAATGGATGGCAAATCGAAAAAGCCGACAATTGGCTCAAGTTCGGTAATCCATGGGAAGTACGTCGGCCGGATCTCGCCTTCGAAGTCAAATTCGGCGGTCATACGGAGCCTGTTCGTGATTCTGACGGGCGGCTGTCGGTTCGCTGGATTCCTGTCAAAGTCATCATGGGTGTGGCTTACGATACTCCTATTGCCGGCTATCGTTCCGGAGGAGTCTCGGTGCTCCGGCTCTGGAAATCAGAGGCGGTAGCGTCGTTCGATTTTCAGGCCTTCAATGCCGGAGAGTATAACAGGGCCGTGGACGACAAGGTGCTTTCCGAGACGCTCAGCAAGGTCCTTTATCCAAACGATGAGACGGAAGTCGGAAAACGTCTTCGCCTTTGCCAGCAATATTTCTTTGTTTCCTGTTCGCTGCAGGACATGATCTTTTTCCACCTCTCCTATGGTAGAGCGATCAAGGATCTCTCCGAAACCTTTGCCATCCAGATCAACGATACTCATCCTTCCATAGGGATCGCCGAGCTGATGCGGCTGCTGGTGGACGAGCATAAGCTGGAATGGGACGAAGCCTGGGGGATAACCAATAAGTGCTTTGCCTACACCAACCACACGCTGCTGTCGGAAGCGCTGGAAAAGTGGCCCCTGACGCTTTTTTCCTCAGTCCTGCCCCGCATTATCGAAATCATCTACGAGATAAACCGGCGGTTTCTGGACAAGGCATGGTCACATTTTCCCGGCGATGATGCGCGGATCGCACGGCTGTCGCTGATCGATGAGACCGGTGACAAGTACGTGCGCATGGCCAACCTGGCCTGCGTGGGCAGCCATGCCGTCAACGGGGTTGCCGCCCTGCACACGGAGCTTCTGAAAAAGACTGTGCTGCATGACTTTCACGAACTGTTCCCGGATAAATTTCACAACGTCACCAACGGCGTCACCCCCCGCCGGTGGGTCGCGCTCAGCAATCCGGGGCTGACGGAGCTGATCTCTTCCAAGCTGGGCGATGACTGGCTCAGCAATCTTGAGACGGAACTCAGCGGGCTCCAGCCCCTTGCCACGAACTCTGCCTTCCAGCGGAAATGGCTGAAGGTGAAGCAGGCGAACAAAGAGGCTCTGGCCGGGGTCATCCGGGAGCGAACCGGTATCGAGGTGGATCCCGCGAGCCTGTTCGACGTTCAGGTGAAGCGTATCCACGAATACAAGCGCCAACATCTGAACGTGCTCCACATCATCACCCTCTACAATCGGATCAAGCATGACCCGCGGGCCGACATCACCCCCCGGACCTTCATCTTTGGCGGCAAGGCAGCGCCCGGTTACTACATGGCGAAACTGATCATCAAGCTTATCAACTCCGTGGCCGAGGTGGTCAATAACGACACCGATGTTGCTGGACGTCTGAAGGTGGTCTTCTTTCCTGATTTCAACGTGACCAACGGTCAGTTGATCTACCCGGCGGCCGATCTCTCCGAGCAGATATCCGTGGCCGGAAAAGAGGCTTCCGGTACCGGCAACATGAAACTCTCCTTCAACGGCGCCCTTACTATCGGTACGCTCGACGGCGCCAACATCGAGATACGTGAGGAAGTCGGCGAGGAAAATTTCTTCCTCTTCGGACTCAATGCCGCCGAGGCTGCTGACATCAAGTCCCGCAGCTATAACCCTCGAAGCTGGTACGAAGGGAACTCCCAACTCCAGGAGGCCATCGATCAGATCGCGTCAGGAACATTTTCCAACGGCGACTGGGACCTGTTTCGTCCCCTGGTGGACAACCTTCTTAACCGCGACGAGTATCTGCTCCTGGCTGACTACCAGTCCTACATCGAGTGCCAGGATCGGGTGAGTGCGGCATATGGAAACAGAAAGAACTGGGCCGAGATGTCGATCCTGAACGTCGCCCGGATGGGGAAGTTTTCTTCCGACCGGTCAATCCGGGAGTATTGTGAGAAAATCTGGAAGGCGCAACCTGTGTAACCGAACTAATTCAAGGACACCTGTCATGAAATTTATTCATCCGCTAACCCTGTCTGCCGGCCTTTTACTTCTCTGCTCATGCACCATTTTTGACGCCAAGCGAGTTGGTCAGGCTTCCGTGGTGCCCTCTAACCCTCTGGTTATGCCGGTCGGCAAAAACTGGCAGGTAATTAAGGAGGCCCCGAAACTGGCCAACGAACGGGAACGTCTTCCCTTTCAGATGGAACAGTCCGTTCAGCCCGGGGGGGCAGCAAAGCCTGTATCGTCCGGGGAGAACCGTAAGATCGAAACGACACGCTGACCGGCAGCTCGCGGGACACTACGGGCGCTGCCGGGCTGGAATGAAAGGTTAGTCATATGAGAATGCAAAAATGATGAACTGTCAGGATATTGCCTATGAGGATGCGCGCAATTTGCCCCAGGGGAAGAGCTTTCCCCTGGGGGCGACGCTCAGCCACGGCGGGGTGAATTTCAGCGTCTATGCCAGGAATTGTGCCGGCGTGGAGCTGCTCCTGTTCATCCGGGCCGATGATCCGCGGCCGGCACGGGTCATTCTTCTCGACTCGCACTGGAACCGGACCTACCATTACTGGCATACCTTTGTCCCGGGCCTCGGAGCCGGCCAGCTCTATGCCTACCGCACCGTGAGCGCTGAAGCACCCAGGCCCGTCCTGCTCGACCCCTATGGCCGGGCCGTCGTCACCCCTGCCGGTTACGGCCGCCGGACAGCTGATTTCGGAGACACTACTGCCACCGCCATGAAGAGTGTGGTAACCGACCACCGCGGTTACGACTGGGATGGGGACACCCCGCCGCGACACCCCTTCGACAGGACAGTGATCTATGAGCTGCACGTTGCCGGCTTCACCCGCCATCCCTCCTCGGGAGTCTCCGCCGAAAAACGAGGCACCTATGCGGGACTGATCGAGAAAATCCCCTACCTGCGGGATTTGGGGGTGACTGCCGTGGAACTCATGCCGGTGTTTCACTTCGATCCTCATGATGCGCGGCCTGGACTTGTCAATTACTGGGGATACAGCCCGGTGTCGTTCTTCGCTCCCCATGCCGGCTACAGTTCGCGCCAGGATCCGCTCGGCCCCCTCGACGAGTTCCGCGACATGGTGAAGGAGTTCCACCGGGCAGGGATCGAAGTGATCCTCGATGTGGTTTTCAACCATACCGCCGAGGGGGACCAGACCGGTCCGACCTTCTGTTACCGGGGACTGGCGGATGATGTCTATTACATTATCGAGCCAGGCGGAGCCTATGCCAACTATTCAGGGTGCGGCAATACCCTTAACGCGAATAATTCCATTGTCCGGCGTCTCATTTTAGACAGCCTGCGCTACTGGGTGGATGAGATGCATGTGGACGGCTTCCGTTTCGACCTGGCAGCCATTCTCTCCCGTGATGAACGGGGGCGCCCCCTTGAGACCCCGCCGGTTCTTTGGGACATTGAATCGGATCCGGCACTGGCGGGGATAAAACTCATCGCCGAGGCGTGGGATGCAGCCGGTCTGTATCAGGTAGGTTCTTTCATCGGCGAATCCTGGAAGGAATGGAACGGCAGCTTCCGTGACGATGTTCGCGGCTTTCTCAGAGGAGGCAGCGGGACGGTTTCCCGGTTCGTCTCCCGGCTCCTGGGGAGCCCGGACATCTATGGTCACAAGGAGCGGGAGCCCGAGCAGAGCATCAATTTCGTCACCTGCCACGATGGATTTACCCTGAACGACCTGGTTTCCTACGAGCGCAAGCACAATAAGGCCAACGGCGAAGAGAACCGGGACGGCGCCGACACGAACCTGAGCTGGAACTGCGGCGTCGAGGGACCCACCGGTGATACGGCAATCGAAGCGCTCCGCAACCGGCAGGTAAAAAACTTCCTGGCCTTAACCCTCATAGCCGTCGGTGCGCCGATGCTGCATATGGGTGACGAGGTACGCCGCACCCAAGGGGGGAACAACAACGCCTATTGCCAGGATAATGAGACAAGCTGGTTCGACTGGAAACTGGTTGAACGCCACGCCGATATCCACCGCTTTGTACGTCTCCTCATTACTGCCAGGCTGATGTGGCATACCTCGTGGAAATATGCCGATTTGACCCTCAACCAGATCCTTCGCCAGGCGCGCCTGGAATGGCATGGAGTGCGACTCGGGCAGCCCGACTGGGGGCATGATTCCCACAGTATTGCCTTTACTGCCTGGAGCCGGTCAGGAGGGATTGTATTCCATTTCGTGATAAACGCTTACTCTGAACAACTTACCTTCGAACTGCCGCCACCGCCGGGACTTCCCGGCGACGGCTGGCGCCGGTGGCTCGATACTTCTTACCCATCACCCGATGATATCGTGTCGTGGGACGAGGCGCAATCGTTCGAGGGTACGACCTATGAATTGCCGCCATACTCGCTGGCAGCACTGCTGACCAGTGATGAGGACGGGGCGGACCAACATGCTGGTCGGTTTCTGGAACCACCAGTTCGTCCATGTGCCGATCTCCCTTGCGACCTCCGAGCGGAAGAAGATCGACCCCGACGGGTGGCTGTGGAACAGCGTGATCGCCTCCACCGGCCAGCCGCGGAAGATACTGTAGGTGAGTCCGATGACCGTCATAGCCTGTCACGAGTGGAAAGAGTAGAAGGAAAGAATGTAGGTTTATCGAACCATGCTCTACGCTTCTGAAATCATTCTGCCTGCCGTTTTTGTCCCCATTTGTTTTTAGACCTCCCGTCATTATTCACGATATTTCGCATAATACCAACGTTCCTTGATATTTAGCAGTGCATAATAATGAAATATCACAGACCTGTAAGCGCTTGCTGTGTAACTACCTTAAATAATACGTTTCAACTGGTTGGCATGCTTATCGCTAAGGTACTGTAGGTGAATTCATGAACAGTCCGATGTCCATCATAGCCTGTCACGAGTGTGACCTGCTCCAGCGTGAGATCCCGCTCCCGCCCGGCGGGGTGGCCCGCTGTGTCCGGTGCGGTGCGAAGCTGTACCGCGTCGAAAGCAGGAGCATCGACCATACGCTGGCCCTGACACTGGCAGCCGCAGTAGTGTTCATCCTCGCCAATATGTTTCCCATCATCGGCCTCCAGATCCAGGCGACGCGCAACGACACCTCGCTCGTCAGCGCTGTTCATACCCTGTGGAATCAGGGCATGTGGCCGGTTGCCGGACTCGTGTTCTTCACGACGTTTCTGGTTCCTGCCGCGGTTCTCGCGATTATGATCCATATCCTCCTGGCGCTGAAGCGCGGACGCATTCCCGCCGGCTTTACCCATTTCATGCGTCTGCTGCGGATCTGCAACCCCTGGGGGATGGTGGAAGTGTTCATCATCGGAGTGATCGTGGCGCTGGTAAAGCTCACCCACTACGGGACCCTGATCCCCGGCATCGCCCTCTGGTCACTGGGTGCTCTCACCCTGCTGATGACTGCAACGGCGTCATTATTCAATGTCCATGACATCTGGAACCGGGTGCACTCTGCGCCCCGACGGGGAGGCACCCAATGAGTGATACGCTGGTAACCGCTGCCGCCCGTGGTCTGCTCTCCTGCCATGTCTGCGGCCTGCTCTCCCGGGGAGGTCATGGCGGCCAAACTCTCCACTGCCCACGCTGCTCAACGCCGCTTCATGTTCGCAAGCCGGACAGCGTGGCACGTTCCTGGGCTTTCCTGATCGCCGCCTACATCCTGTATATCCCCGCCAATGTCTTGCCGATCATGGAGACCAGCTCCCTGTTCGGCGCCCAGGCGGACACCATCATGAGCGGGATTCTGTACCTGTGGCATTCAGGATCGTGGGACCTGGCCTTGGTGGTGTTTATCGCCAGCATCATGGTGCCGCTGCTCAAGCTGATCGCCCTGACCCTGCTGTTGTTCTCCGTCCAGCGCCGTTCCACCTGGCAACCGCTGCAGAGGGCCAAGCTCTACCGGGTCGTCGAACTGGTGGGCCGCTGGTCGATGCTGGATATCTACGTGGTTGCCATTCTGGCTGCACTGGTGCAGATCGGAGCCCTGGCGACCATCAATGCCGGACCCGGGGCGCTGGCCTTCGGTGCAGTAGTGGTGCTGACCATGTTCTCCGCCATGGAGTTCGATCCTCGCCTGATTTGGGACCCCCTACAGTAAGAGAGATACTATCATGAGTGAAATGCAGCAAGAACCCGGGCTGGACGACATCCCCGAGGCAGTGCCGGAGCCCAGGAAGCGATTCTCCCTGCAGCTGGTCTGGCTGATACCGATCGTGGCCGCCATCATCGGTGGCATCCTGGTGGTCAGGACCTATCTGCAAAAAGGGCCGACCATCACGATCACCTTCAAGACCGGCGACGGGCTGGAGGCTGGAAAGACCAAGGTCAAGTACAAGGATGTGGAGGTCGGCCTGGTCAAAGAAGTCACCATCGCCAGGGACATCACGCACGTAATTGCGACCGTTGAACTTAAGAAGGAGGTTACGCCCTACCTGGTAGAGGACACCAAATTCTGGGTGGTACGGCCCCGGATATCCGGGGGTGGTATAACCGGTCTCGGGACGCTGATGGGCGGCTCCTACATTGGGGTCGACGTCGGGACATCCAAGCAGCAGCAACAGGAGTTCACCGGCCTGGAAGTGGCGCCGGCCGTCGCCATGGATGCGCCGGGGAGCCGCTTCCAGCTGCACAGCGCGGATATCGGTTCGCTGGATATCGGTTCGCCGGTCTACTTCCGGCGTATCCAGGTGGGACAGGTGGTCTCCTATGAACTCGACAAGGACGGCAAGGGGGTAACCTTCAAGGTCTTCGTCGCCGCACCGTATGACAAGTATGTCAGGGCGAACACACGCTTCTGGAACGCCAGCGGGGTTGACCTTACCATGGACGCCAGCGGCCTGAAGCTTGACACGCAGTCGCTGATGTCGATCCTCATCGGCGGAATAGCTTTCCAGACCCTGGACGAAAGCGGCGAGGCGCCGCCGATCAGTGCCAACACAGCCTTTACCCTGTTCGCCACCCGCGATGAGGCGATGAAAAATCGCGACACGATCAGCCAGGGTTTTGCCATGATCTTCAAGGAATCGGTGCGGGGTTTGTCGCCAGGCGCGACCGTTGACTTCCGGGGGGTGACCGTCGGCGAGGTCTCCGGCATCCATGTGGCACACGACGCCCGCAGCAAGGAAGTCAACATGCTGGTCGAAATGCGCATCTACCCGGAACGCCTCCGTTCACGAGTTGTTGGATCGGTGCCGGACCCTAATGAATATGGTGCGATCCTCAACGAGATGGTTGCACACGGCCTGAGAGCGCAGCTCATGAGCGGCAATTTGCTGACCGGACAACTTATCGTCGCCCTCGACTTCTTCCCCAATGCTCCGAAGGCGAATGTAAACTGGGCTTTGAGCCCACCCCGGTTCCCCACTACGCCCGGCAGCCTGGTGGAACTACAGGAAACACTTATGCGGATCGTCAAAAAACTTGAGAAACTGCCGCTGGACGAGGTTGCCGGCGACGTGCGCCAGACGGTGCAGACCCTGGATGCCACCCTCAAGGATGCTGCCAAGTTGGTCCGGAGGGTGGATAAGGATATACTGCCCGAGATAGGGATGACACTGGAGGAGGCGCGCAAGACCCTGGATGAGGGACGCAAGACGCTGAGCGCCGCGAAACAGACCCTGTCGGCCGATGCGCCGCTTCAGCAGGACCTGCGGGAGACACTCCGGGAACTGGCCCGTACCGCCCAGTCGTTGCGGGTCCTGACCGATTATCTTGAGCGTCACCCCGAATCACTGATACGCGGCAAACAGGAGGATACACCATGAAGATGCAGCGCCCCATAACCGGCATGACGACCCTCTGCCTGGCAGTTGCCCTGCTGGCCGGCTGCAGCAACTCGCCGAAGGTTACGTATTACACACTGAACATCGCCGCGACAAACGAGGCGCAAGCCCCACCCCTTAACTCGGTGGCCATCGGTCCCATCACCCTTCCCGACCTGCTGGACCGGCCGCAGCTCGTTGTGCGGACCACCGCCAACCGGGTGGACATCCTGGAGAGCCACCGCTGGGCCGAGTCTCTGAAGAGCGGGATACCGCGCATCATAGCGGCCGACCTGGGTATTCTGCTCAAACCGGCACGTGTGTCGGCCTATCCGCAGAACGCTGGCCTGGAGGCTGACTACCGGCTACTGCTCGATATCCAGCGCTTCGAGATGACCGCCGGGGAAGGGGTCGGCCTGGAGGCCATCTGGTCGGTCCGCAGAAGCGATGGCGGTGTTCCGAAGACCGGCCGCACCGTGGTCAGCGAACCTGCCGGCGCTGCTGGTTATGACGCACTGGTGGCGGCCCAGAGCCGGGCGCTGGCCGCCGTCAGCCGCGATCTGGCCCAAGCGCTGCGCGAAGTGGCGCCGGCCGCCCAGTCGCAATGAGTCGGAGTGTCAGGTTCGGCCATGAAGAAACGGTCGGACACTCACCTTCTCAGCAGGATTCCCTATAAAGAGGCGCCTCGCGTAAAGGTAGAACTGCCAAAACAGGTTGAATTTCGTTGCGGCTTCATCATGTTTGACAGTTGAGGAAGAATGAACCATGGAAAATTTTGAGGAAAATTTGCAAAATCTCGTTGTATGGCTTAGCAAAGCTACCGGTATTTCTGTAGGACTTTACAGCCTGTTGCTCACCTATGTGACAGGCATTACATTTCTCTGGTCTTTGCGATGGCTGATTTTGAAGCTGGTATGGCGGCAAACGGAGAATTTGAAGGTTCGTTACCAGTGGCAGAAAATCTCCGGTTATGCTGCATTCGTGCTAACCGCATTGCTGGTGGGCCGGGGATTGTTCGAGGGATTTCACGGCGTGGCCACTTTTCTCGGGCTTTTGACGGCGGGTCTTGCTATTTCCTTGAAAGATCCGCTGGTGAACCTGGTGGGATGGATGTTGATTTTCTGGCGGAGGCCCTTCGCCGTGGGGGACCGCATCCAGATCGGCATTCACTCGGGGGATGTTATGGACCTGACGCTTTTCCGGTTTACCCTCGCAGAGATCGGCAACTGGGTCCATGCGGACCAGATCACCGGGCGAATCGTGCATATCCCCAACGGCAAAGTGTTCGTCGAACCCCTGGCAATCTACAGCAGGGGGATGCACGACTTCATCTGGAACGAGGTTGCCGTCCTCGTTACCTTCGAAAGCAACTGGAAGAGAGCCAAGGATATCCTGAATGAGATAGCAGTCAAACATGCCGGGCATCTGGCCGAGCCCGCGGAGAGAAAACTGAAGGAATATGCAAGGGATTTTCTGATAGTCCCGATCGACCTGACTCCGAAGGTCTTCACCACCGTCGAGGAAAACGGGATACTCCTGACTGTGCGTCATCTCTGTCCATCCCGCCACAGGCGCGAGAGCACTCAGGAGATATGGGAGGACGTGCTGAACAGATTTGCCGAATGTGATGATATAGATTTCGCCTATCGGACGACACGGTCTTACAACAATGTCACAGAGGGTAAGCGTGGAACCGTAGCAAAGCTGCCGACGTATGCACATGACCCGAAAACTGAGCGTACAAATGTTTGAACAATGAAGAAATCGAATGACAGTAGGATGAGACGAGCAGGTGATTCGGGAATACATCCGACGAAGGGGCAGAACAACAGGTCGTTGCAGGGATGAATTACCGGCTCAGGCTCAAGGTGAAAGGCGAGGGCGTCGAGAAAAACGCGGAAGCAGTCGTTTGGTGGCAGCCATGGAGAAAGCCCGAGCCCTATCAGTTGACTTCATGGAATTAAGGGAAATTAGGGACATCCCCCCAATTATATTCAATTTGTTTTCCTATCCAGACTCCGATACTGAATTGCCTCGGCGATATGTTGTTCATTGATGGTAACGCTGTCGTCAAGATCAGCGATAGTGCGGGCTACCTTGAGAATGCGAGTGTAGGTACGGGTGAGAAACCCAAACGATCAGTGACCAGTTCCAGCATGCGGTTGCCGCTGACATCCAGTTCACAGTATTTCTTGATGAAGCGGGGCGTCATCTGGGCGTTGCAGTGGATTTTGGTGCCCTTGTAGCGCTCCAGCTGCAGCTCGCGGGATTGCTCCATCCGCCTGGCAATTGCGGCGGAACTCTCGGCCTCGCCACGGTCGGCCAGGTCGCGGTATTTGACGGCCGGGACTTCGATGTGGATGTCGATGCGGTCCAAGAGTGGCCCGGAGATGCGGGAACGGTAGCGATGGATCGAAATGGGGGTACAGGTGCAGGGGGGGGCGGATCCGATAAATAGCCGCAACGCCAGTGGTGTGGCGCTGCTGCTGGAACTGGCCGAGGTCCTGCAGCAGTTTCGATTTGAACGGACCATTCATCTGGTCGGGGTCAACCTTGAGGAAAACCAGATAGAGGGCGATCCTGAGTCGTGGACGCGAGGCAGTCGGGCCCTGGCCGGGCATGTACGCAAGCTAGACTGGGAGATCGAGGGTGTCCTGGTGCTGGAATCGGTCGCCTACGCAAGTGATTCCGTACCGCAATCATTTCCAGCGGGTGTACCTGTCCCGGTTCCGGAAATGGCGAACTTCATCGCGGTAGTCGGAAACGAAAAGTCGCTTGAACTGGTTAGCGGATTTGTCAGGGCGATTGAGAGATGCCGGATCGACCTGCCCCATTTTGCCTTGGCGGTACCCGGCAACGGGGAGACAATACCGGACAGCCGGCGCTCGGATCACGCCCCCTTTTGGGACCATGGCTACAAGGCTGTCATGATAACCGATACGACCAACTTCCGCAGTTCCCACTACCACGGCCCCGGCGATACGCTGGAGACGCTGAATCTGGATTTTGCCGTGAAAGTGTGCCGTGCCACCGGCGGGCTTGTGGTGGAAATGGCCCGGCTTATAACGTGAGGCGTAATTGCATTTGATCCTCCTGCCTCCCGGAAGAGACGAGTATCGGTTCCTAACCAATCGCGAAGATTACGATCCGGTTACGTTTGTTCCGATGGGCTTGCAATCTTCATACATTCTGATTAACTTCCGGTAGAGGTTAATAACCTCGCAGCGCCTTTTTTCTCTCCGATAGACATCTCCGGGCCTTCAACAATTCACGGAGGGCGAGCATGAAAACACCCTCAAAGTTTCCCTTGCAGCTTGACGGATTCGAACAGGTTTACGAGTACCGTCAGAATCATTGTGTTTTGCCCTAACGATTCTTTACGCAATCGTAACCCGAACCGGCCGCTGACAATGTGTATAATAACGGAGTTAGCCGGACACAGCCGGGTCAAGGATTTCATTGTCAGTCAGGAGGAATTTCCGAAGACTACTACGCGCAAGATCAAGCGTTTTGAGGTGGCAACCAACCTGCTGAAAAGTTGTTGAATAATCGTACGGTCCCGACATAGTGAAGTTAATTTCAGTAACAAGGAGAGTGATCATGTATATAGCCAGAGACAAGAACAACGACCTGTACCTTTTCAGTGAAATGCCCAATCGTGGAAGCGAATGCTGGTGGGCTCCTTCGGGAGTAGACGGCACCTATCTCCGCCTCGAAAAATCGCTCTATCCTGATGTCACCTGGGAATCGGAGCCATTGCAGGTAGAAATATTGCAAAGTTTACCTGAAAAATAAACTTTCCAACCCCAGCGTACGGGAAACATCCCAAAGATTCATGAACAGGGGATCGAAGCGCCCGTGCTCGACCTGCTGTTCTTCACGCTCCCAGAAATACAGCCGGCTGGCGGGATACAGGTAACCGAAGGGATAGGCGGTTATGCTTTCACGCCGGCCGGTCAGCAGCGGTAACGGATATCGGTAGCCGGATTCCTGCTGTCTGACCTGATCGAGAGCCTGGTGGCGTACCAATCGTGCGTTGCTCAGCCATTTTGCTGAGTTACTCTTGTCCCGCCTGCTATTGCCTGTCCGCTCACTGACCCTGGCTGACAGTGCTCTAAGTGTCATGGCCCGATGGCTGGCCCGGAGTGAACTGACAGCCAGGGCTCTGTTTAATTCCTCCACCAATTTTCGCCGCATGGTAGCAGCAGGATTTCCAGCCCTGTCATCCATTGCGAGCATCGCCTCCATCCGTTTCGATAGAGCCCCCATTGTGCGCGCATATTCCTCCAGGTCTCTTATTGGCCTGCCGAGTTGCAGGTCTGCTTCCCGCTGGCTCGCAGATCGGAGCAGCCGGGAATAGTTGAATTCCGGGGCCGGCTGAAACGGTTTGTCAAAGGGGTGCGGCAGCTCGGAAAAAGGGGTGGCGGCGGCCATGAAGCGCATCAGGTCCCGCTCTTTCAGATAGTGGTTCTGGAGACGGAGGGCTTCTTTCCAAATAGGTCGCAGACGCGGATCAGGCAGGATCTCCATCAACGGAGTCAAACTGCTGCTCTGCCGAACAGTCTGCGCATCACGATACTCCCACGTCCAGCGGGCGATACTCCAGTCTATCAGCCAGTAGCCCCACTCCCAGCCGGAAGTGAACGTCAGGTGGCCGTTGACCTCCAGTCTGGCCATTGTCTCGATATCCTGGCGGCGGGCATCCAGGTAGGGCAACAACAGCAACGGTATCGGCGTATCAAATCCGACCCAGTAGGATGATTCCGGCCAGTACCAGGTCTCCCGTCGCGGTTGTTCCTTTTGTGCGGTCTGCAGCATGAAGCACTGGTTCCGGTTGCCATAAACCGGGGCGCTTGTCTCCGATACGGAATAGCACATCACCGAATGCACCAGGATGCCGCTGCCGGCAAGCTGCGGTTCGCGCGGTACATCAGCGCCGCCGATGACATGGGTACCGAACAGCAGCAGGGTATGATAACGCTCTGCCACCTGTCGTTCAAGATGGGCCTGGATGTCCGGTACAAGCCTGTTCAGAAACGGCAGATGTTCGCCCATGGTCGGCTCCAGAGAAACAAAATCCCAAGGTATCTGAAACAGCCAGGCCAGGGTGTCATCCACCTGCCGCCGATAGCCGGGATACAAACGCAGCAGGGTAATGGATTGAAAGGCCTGCTGCTGCAGCATGCTCAGGGAAATCTGGACCCCGCACATAACACCGCGCCGATGGGCGTACTCAACAATCCGGGCCGCATGACTGGGCCAGCGGTCGCGGTCTATCCCGCGCAAAAGCACAAACTGCATGGTGTTCTGGCCGTTGCGCGCCAGCCAGTCGATATATCGGGCCACATCCTCGAAAGCGTTCGGATAATCGGGGTTGAGGATCTGTTCGGCCAGTTCGATCGGGTGCATGGTGTGAAGATGAAACCCGCTCTTTTCAAAACGTGGACGTCCCGAGAAGATGAAATGATCAGGAAGCGGCCATCTGTGGTACTCCGGGATGACCGACTCCCTCGGATGATGGAAACGGAATCCAAGCTTGCCTTGAAGCAGACCATACAGACCGCAAGCAACCCCCTGAGGTGAGCGGGCCTGCAGCCTGAGTACCGTTTGGCCAGCTTCGGAACGGGATTTCCAGCGATAGGAACGGTCGGGTGTTGACAGGCGATTTTTGGCGGTCGAAGCAGGCTGGAGGGGATGCGGTCTGTTAGTTGATGGGCTGGTATCCGGCAGGACGATGACAATCTGCGTTCCGGCTTTATTGTTGATACTGATATGTGCCGAGGGCATGGCCTGTTGCAGCAACGCCCTGGTATCATTGATGGCGGCTTGGGCGACCGGTGACAAGAGCAGCTTAGGTGAAGCCTGAATGGTGACCGAGAAACTGGATGCGCTGGCAGACGCAGCGTCTGTTGCGGAGATCAGAATAACAGCAACGACCAGTATCCATACCATGTGGCAAAGAGTTGACATCATAAAGAAGGCGTCCCGAAAATCATAAAATCATAGCAGATATAAGACTGCTGCTACGTAGCAATTCGGTAACGGTTTGGTTACTGAATCTACACAGTGCAGCGCAGCATAATCCGTGACAAAGATATTTCAGAGTTGGCACACCGATGTAATCAAATATTTGCTAGTAATAAATCGTTCCGTTGCAGAATTATCAAGTCAGCGTACTTTATACATGCGTGTAACTTGAAACTGTCAAAAATCATATAAACAGGAAGGAACCACATGGATAAAATTACTCCTTCAGGTATCAGCCGTCGCAATCTTATCAAACTGCTCGGCGCCGGGGCGCTTTATGCATTTATGCCGAACCGCGGTGAGGCTTCACTTTTGCCGTCATTTGAACCGGGCAAAGGCAAAGGGCTGATCTTTGTCGTGGGTGACGGTATGCCGCTGGGTGTGACGAGGGCGATGCACGAGATCCGCACCGGAGTTTTCGGAAAAACAGATTCCAACCTGTATGCCCGCCTGCGGGATTCTCGTTCGTCGGTCGGATATATGGCGACTGCCAGCCTTTCCAGTATCGTCACCGATTCGGCGCCGGCCTCGGCCGCCTGGGCTACCGGTGTCAAAACCAACAACAGACTGTTGGCGGCTCTCCCCGACGGTCGTCCGCTTACAACCATACTGGAACTGCTGAAGGGTGAAGGATACGGTTGCGGCCTGGTGACAACAACCAGGGTCACCCATGCCACGCCGGCCGCCTGGGTCTCCCACCAACCGCATCGTGACCTGGAGGATGCCATTGCTCTGGATATGCTAGCCTTTCGTCCCGATGTTCTTCTAGGGGGCGGCAGCGTACATTTTGATGCTACAAAACGCCCGGACAAGAAAGATCTTTTTGCAGAGTTTGCCATAGCCGGTTTTGATGTCGTCAGGAACCGCAAGGCGCTTCTGGCCAGCGAGACGGACGGACGACCGCTGATGGGCTCCTTTTCCCCCTCCCATCTGGCCTATGCGGTAGATCGGCTCAACGACAAGGAGCTGGGTGCCCAGCAGCCCAGTCTTCCGGAAATGACTGCGGCGGCGCTGCAGCGCCTCTCCCGCAACCCGCGCGGTTTCATCCTCCAGGTGGAGGCGGGGCGGATCGATCACGCCAGTCACTCCAACGACGCCTGGGGAGCGATAACAGATACGCTGGAACTTGATGACACCCTGGCCGTTATTGACACATATCTGGCTGCCAATCCAAACACCCTGGTCATAGTCACTTCCGATCACGGCAATTCGGGTTGGGGGATCAACGGCACCGGACCGGACTATAACGATTCGACAGCTGCTCTGCGTTCATACCGGGCAGCCAAGGCGTCCTTCGAGGTCATTATCAAAAAGATGAAGGGCAGGGGAGCGGCTGAAATCGGAGAAATTGTCCGGGAGTATACCGGCTTTGCTATTGGCCAGGATGAGATGCGAATGATTGCGGATGCCATGGCTCCAGACTTTGCAGCATATCCCGGAGATTTCATCTATCAGCCCGATGCCACCCTGGCCAAAATCCTGTCCCACAGTTCCTATGGCAAGAACATCAAGGGACAGCCATCGGCCGTCATACGCCGCGGAAATGTGGGCTTTACTTCCTGCAATCATACCGCCGAAGACCAGCTGCTGCTGGCGTACGGCCACAAGGCGCGGGAGCTGGGCATGGACCGGCTTGTGGACAATACCTACCTTTTCGAGGTGATGTGCCGTTATTTCGGGGTAAGTCATCGCAATCCTTCAATGACTCCCGCACAGGCCCTTCCGTTTTTGAAAAAGGTGACTGCCGACGAATGGCAGCGCCATTTGAAGCGTCACATTGCCTGAATTCAAGTGAATCATAATGGAGAAACAACCCCATTGATTTGAAAGGAAACCAACATGGACAGAGCACGTCTCAATATGAACATTCTTACCAGTACCGCCATTGCAGCCTTGAAGAATGCTTATGATCAATGCAGCGACAAGGCGGCAAAGGAATCAATCATTGCAGCTTTCAAGGCGGTAATACAGCTGCATCATGATCTTGGAAAGCATGACAACCATGATAAGACATCCGATAGTGAAAGCGACTGTGATCCAAGTGAATATTGCGCTGCAGTGTAATCGCACCTAAGATTTAATGGGAGGTTAATGTGAGCTGTCCAAAGTGTAAGGCCGAGATTGGGGTCATGAAGCATGAGATCATACTTGAATTCGGTGTTGTGCAGGGTACGCGGTGCATAATCTGTGGTTACTTGTCGCAACCGTACCAACCGTATATCCGGAAACCCGGCATCAGACAGAATAAAGTTGCAATGTCACAATAGTATTTCACACAGGCGGATATGGTATGCTTTGATTAAAACCGTAGAGAAGGACAAGCGATACTTGTGCTCGAACGAACTGGTCGTACGCTGTAAAAACAGAGGATCACAGCCATGATGTCTACGAATAATCGCAAGTATGTCGAGCAAGCGCGTAAAATGAGAAAAATTCCTTTGGAAAAACCTTGTTCAAGTTACGAATGGGAGGAACTCGTGCAAAAGCTGTGTGCTTCAGACAACGCCGAGCTAAGTCAAATTGGAGTGCGTGAATTGGAACTCCTGCGACAGAAATGCCCTAACTGTCCGGTGTTCAAAAAGAGTCAATAACTATGGAACTATTTGCCTGGTGCAGTTGTATCGCGGGCATTGATCCTTATCCTGCATTAGTAACAACGGCAGTACACAACTTCATTCAGCACTGTTAAATACAAATAATAGTCTCTTCGCTTTACAAATCCATACCCTGTTGTACGAATTTACTCGCTATCGTTTCCATGCAGTTGTATTTGTGGCGGAGCTTGATAAGAATCCCGCAACAAGCGCAATTTATCTATCTGTATATCCAGCTCAGCAAAACCGCTCGAAACCGGCAGGCGAAACAATTCGGCCAGATTTGTTAGCAGCTTGCGCATGGCTAATACAACCCCGCAGCAATCGTGCTGTCAATGTCAACGCCATTTATGTCCGGCAGGTTCATCGGTTTGTGGCAGGCTCCACAATAGGTCCCATCCTGCAGTCTTGTCCAGAGCACCAGATTTTCGGTGTCACACCAGTCGCAGCACCAGAAGTAATAGTCGTCATTAAGCCTGATTTTCATCGCATGTTCTCCCTAGTTGTTTTCCTTTACTATATACGATCAATATTACAATTGTGTGGAGGTAAGATAAAATTTTTGTAAATTCTATTAACTGTAGCTCCGTATTACAATTTCTACGAAATCTTAATAAGCCTGCAACATTGCTGTAACAATTGTATGTTACACATGATCGCGTGAGATTGAATGTATTCTAACTGTTTTGAATCAAGAGCAGGAGCGTGACATGAAGAAAGTGCTGATTATCGAGGACGAAAAAGACCTGGCTGAATTATTGGCTTTCAATCTTGAGAAGGAAGGTTATGCCACTACCTGCGTTTATGATGGCAAACAGGGTCTTGAACGGGCTGTGGCAGATCTGCCGGATCTGATCCTTCTGGACATGATGCTGCCGGGTTTGTTGGGGACCGAGGTCTGTAAGGCACTCCGCAAGGATTCGCGCACAGCTCAGATCCCGATCATCATGATAACTGCAAAAGGTGATGAAATTGACCGGGTGGTCGGGTTTGAAGTCGGAGCCGACGATTATATCGTTAAGCCATTTTCAACGCGCGAGGTATCCTTGAGGATCAAAGCCGTCATGAGACGTTTTGAACATGAGGCACCAATTCCAATTTCTGATCATCTTTCAATTGGAGATATCGTCATCGACAAGCAACGTCATACTGTAAAAAGTGCCGGTTTGGAGATTGATTTGACCAGTACGGAGTTCAAACTTCTACTCTTTATGGTGGAGAAAGTCGGATGTGTACAGAGCCGTGAAAAACTTTTGCAAAATGTCTGGAGCTACAACAATGCCGGTGACACCAGAACGGTAGATACACATGTAACTCGTCTGCGAGGCAAGCTGGGC
>JACMKN010000070.1 GCA_014380135.1 Deltaproteobacteria bacterium | reverse complement strand
CTCTGCGAAATTGAGCTGTCCAAAGAAGATATACGGATGCTGAAAGAAATCGCGATGGAGGATGCCGGTGGTTTGTAACAATCTGGCCATAGCGCTTTTGCACTATCCGGTCTACAACAAGCACCATGAAGTCGTGACAACGGCTCTGACTAATCTTGACCAGCATGATATTGCGCGCTCATCCAGGACATTCGGTCTCGACCGATTCTACATCGTGACACCGTCCGAAGAGCAGCGGCGTCTGGCAGAACGCATCAGCAGTCACTGGCAGGAAGGCTGGGGAGCCGATTACAACCCGGACCGCCGTACCGCTTTGGAAATAGTTCGTGTATGCCCTACATTGCAATCCGCGACTGAAGATTTTCAATCCGGCTTCACAAAACCTGTCAAGCTTGCCATAACCGGAGCGGCACAACGGCCCGGGTCGATCGAACTGTCGGTCTTCAGAAACCTTTTGGAAGAGTGTGACCAACCCTATCTTCTGCTTTTGGGAACCGGTTGGGGGTTAACCGAGAATTGCTTTGAAGAAGCTGACTACATTCTAAAACCAATCACTGGAAATGGTTCATATAATCACCTTTCGGTTCGCTCGGCGGCTGCCATCATGCTCGACAGACTGAGGGGAACACCTTACAAAGGCAGATAAACTAAAAACAAGCAGCATCATACAGGAGGAAAGTAAGCAATGAATACCATCGATTTTTTAGAATTTGAACAAATGAAAAAGAACATCATCCCTTTCAAGGTCGGCGATACGGTAAAGGTACACGTCAAGATCGTTGAGGGAGACAAGCAGCGTATCCAGGCCTATCAGGGTGTTGTCATAGCGCGCCAGAAAGGCGGTGTCCGCGAAACTTTTACCGTTCGTAAAATTTCCAGCGGCATTGGCGTCGAGAGAATGTTCCCGCTTCATTCACCCAGCATCGAGAATATCGAAATCATGGTCCGCGGTCATGTTCGTCGCGCCAAACTTTTCTACCTGCGCAAACTGCGCGGCAAGGCAGCCAGGATCCGCGAGAAAAAATACGTTCCTATTGCAAAGTAATTCACAAGAGCCCCGCAAACGCGGGGCTTTTTTTTGGGGCTGTAAGTTATTTCTTCAAGGCACTAATCCCGCCGATCGGGATCAGGAGAAATCATGGCACACCAGGAAAACCTTTTTCATCATATCCCCGTAGACACCCTGGACTTTGAAAGATTAGCTCACGCCCAGGGATTCCAGTCGGTTGCCGGCGTTGATGAGGTCGGGCGCGGACCGTTGGCCGGACCGGTCATGGCCGCTGCCGTAATTCTGCCGCAGGGTTTAAATATTCCCGGTGTTGACGACTCCAAAAAACTCTCATCGCACAAACGGGAACTTCTGTTTGACGTCATTACAGCCAAAGCGCTTTCCATAGGCATTGGAACCATCGATCCTGAAATTATCGACAGCATCAACATCCTTCAGGCCACCCGCCTGGCCATGCTGAATGCCGTTCAGCAGTTGGAACCACAGCCCGATTACCTGCTGATCGACGGCATCACACCGCTCAATACCGGCATTCCCCAGAAAACCATCAAAAAGGGTGATTCACTCAGCCTTTCGATCGCGGCCGCTTCCATCATTGCCAAGGTAACCAGAGACAGGTTGATGGTAGAAATGGATCTGCTTTATCCAGGTTATGGATTTTCCGGTCACAAGGGATATGGCAGCGCCCTGCATCTGGAAGCGCTTCGACAACTGGGCCCCTCTCCTATCCATCGTCTGACTTTTGGTGGAGTCAAAGAGCACGTAGCATGTACATCTTTCCGATAACATTCCTTTTCCTCTGTGGCGGGATACAAACGCTATTGCTTCACTGCATTTCAATAGTTTTGACCAGGATTCAGCGTCTGAGATAGCGCTCAACAGCCCGGTTGTGTTCATCCAGTGTACGGGAAAACTGGTGGGTGCCATCCTGGCGGGCAACAAAATAGATGTAATCGGTGCGGGGCGGATTCAGGGCTGCCTGGATTGCGTCGCTGCCGGGATTGCCGATCGGCCCCGGCGGGAGTCCGCTGTTGAGATAGGTGTTATATGGCGAGGGATGTTGAATGTCTGCCTTTGTCACTTTGCCCGGGAAGGCCCGGACACCGTAGACCGCCGTCGGATCGCTCTGCAACGGCATACCGATCCGCAAGCGGTTGTGGAATACCGACGAAATCAGCGGTTTTTCTTCCGGCGAGACCGCCTCTTTTTCGATCACCGATGCCAGTGTAACGATCTCGTGACGCGACATTCCGGAAGCCGCCCCTCCGCTTTTGGACAGCTCTGCATACTTCTTTTCAAACTGGTCAACCATCTGGTCTATCAGCTGCTCTTCGCTCCCGCTTCGCGACAGATTATAGGTGGCAGGATAAAGATACCCCTCCACACTTTGCAGGTTCACTCCCAAGCGTGATAACAGTGCCGTATCCCGGCATTTTCCCAGAAAATTCTCTTTTTTGAAGTAGCCCTTCTGTTCCAGCAGTTCCGCCGCCTGATAGATCGAATAACCTTCCGGCAGAGAAAATTTTCGATAGTCAACATCACCCGCCGCCAGTTTCACCAGTATTTGCGTCGGAGTCATGCCATCATTGAAACGGTATTCGCCGGCCTTCAGTCTGTGCGCCTGGCCACGCAGACGGGTCAGTAACACAAAGTGCCACGAACTGCTGATGACGCCGCCAGTTTTGAGTTCATCGGCTAGTTTGCGGATCCCGCTGCCGGGCGGGAACGAAACGTCACGTATAACGGAACCGTTGCCAGGCGATGAAAAAAGACAGAGCAGATACCACAACAGCAGCAGTGACAGACAGATACGAACGGAGGTCACGATCAGGAATTTCTGGGAAACATGGGCGGGAAACATGGCTGCATTATGTTGATTATTCGGCTGCTAGTCAAGTCCGGTCTGTACATTGACAAGTCGAAACGATACGATTACAGAATTTGCAATGTATACCCGACAGAAATGAGGTTCGACATGACAAAATATCTATGGCCGAAGTGCAAGGGTATTGCCCAACAGGCCGCAGTCAGACAGCAGCTTGCCCAGGATCGGAAGCTTCCGAAAAACAGATCTCAATACCCGCAAGCAATAAACCTTCCTTTTAACTATTCATCAATATCTGCTGATTTTATATACCGTACTCCTGCAGACAGCCTGCCAACTGAAGATTGTTGCTGGGCCATCATCCAGGGCAACAACGCTGTAATTGTGGATAGCAGTTCCGGACCGGCATTGCCAAGCGGCCCACTGCCGGACTGGCTGAAACACCATCAAAAACCGCTCTGCATCGGCACATGGCGAGGCAAAGCGCTGTTTGCGATAAGCGTCAGCGACAGTCTGCAACTGCAGCCACCCTTCGTGGCCGAGCCCTTCAATGCCACCGAAGAACGGTTGGATATCCAGACCCTGACTCTGGCGGGACTTGCCAGGCAGATCCTGCACTGGCAGCGGCAGAGCCTCTATTGCCCACGCTGCGGTGCCGAGACGGATCCACTCCCCGCAAGCTGGGGCAAGCGCTGCAGATCCTGCAATATTCATCATTTTCCACATATCCATCCCTGCGCGATCATACTGGTCAAGCGCGGCAACCAGCTGCTATTGACCCGCAAGGCGGAGTGGACTGCCGGAAGATACAGCCTGGTGGCCGGCTTCCTGGATTTCGGCGAATCACTGGAGGAGTGCGCCATTCGTGAGGTGCGCGAGGAAACCGGCATTGAGATCTGTAACGTCCGTTATGTGGGCAGCCAGAACTGGCCCTTCCCGGCCCAGTTGATGGCCGGCTTTGTGGCCGACTACGCCGCCGGTGAAATAGTAGTCGATACCACTGAACTGGAAGACGCCCGCTGGTTTCCGATAGACGACCTCCCGACCCTGCCGCCTTCGCGGAGCATCGCACGCTGGATCATCGACAACTTCAAATAGCCCAGGCAGCACTATAAAATACAAAGGGCATCCGGAATTAAGCGGATGCCCTTTGTGTTTTTGATATCGGTAAGAATTAAGCCAGCAGTTCTTTCATCAGCGCATGTCCTTCCAGCGCCAGACCGGTGGACCTGGCCTGGGCCTCATCGTATGAAGCAGCGCCATTTCCCGCGCCAGTCCCTCCGCGATAGATGATGAACGGCACCGGATCGGAGGTATGGGTCATCAGCTTGACCGGCGTCGGATGATCCGGTGTGCACAGTATGGCGTACTCGCCGAATTTCTTGATCCCCTCCAGCACGGTCCCCACCACCTGGCGGTCGAAATCCTCGATGGCCTGGAGTTTGTGATCCATTCGGCCGGCATGGGAAGCCTCATCGGGCGCCTCGACATGGACATAGACGAAGTCATGCTCTTCCAGTGCCGCCAGGGCCGCCTGGGCCTTGCCGAGATAGTTGGTATCGATGTATCCGGTGGCTCCCTCGACATTGATGATGTCCAGGCCGGCGCAGATGCCGATCCCCTTGATCAGATCAACGGCCGAGATGACTGCGCCGGACAGTCCGAACTTTTCTTTATAGGGAGCTATTTTCGGAGTTTTACCATGCCCCCAGAGCCAGATCGAGTTGGCCGGCAGCAGCTCCTGATCGGTGCGCTTTTTATTGATCGGATGATGATGCAGCACCATCTGGGAGTGGTTCATGATATTGATTAGCATATCGGCGCCGTCACCCCTGGGGAGGTGTTCCAGGATCGCTTTGCCGGTAATGTCGTGGGGCGGCGTACCCTGCATGCCATCCTTACCGCCGCGCCAGACCATCAGGTGGCGATAGCCGACCCCCGCATGGAATTCAATCTCGGCGCTACCCAGTTCCTGCTGCAGCGACTTTACCAGTTCACGGGCTTCTTCCGTGGAAATATGCCCGGCGGAAAAATCCTGCATGTAGATGGAACTGCCGTGCGCTTTCAGGGTAACCAGATTCATGCGGAAGGCGACATCATCCGGGCCGAGCGCGACCCCCATGCTGACCGCTTCCAGCGGTGAACGTCCGGTGTAGCAGTTGCGCGGGTCATAGCCGAAAACAGAAAGATTGGCCACGTCACTGCCGGGTGGCAATCCCTTTGGAACCGTGTGGGCCAGACCCACCTGGCCGTGTCGGGCCATGAAATCCATGTTTGGTGTTGAAGCGGCCTGAAGAGGAGATTTGTTGCCAAGTTCGCTGTACAGTTCGTCCGACATTCCGTCGCCGAGGAGGATAATAACCTTCATACATGCCTTTCAGAGTGGGATTGGGGACATATTAGATTCTGTATGCACTGTTGTCAATCAAACAAGACAAAAGAGCCCTTCCTGTGATCAGGAAAGACGCCCGTATCGGCGGCAGCTATTTCCTTACAAAGATTTCTTTAGCCAGATTGCTGTCAATGGCAAATTCCGAATAGCCGACCCGGAAGATGTAGGACGGGAAAGCCTGCAGCAGCACGATGCGATTGCCTGGCAGCACCCCCATCGCCATCAGTTTCTGCATCTTCTTGTTGTCCTCGGTCAGGATGTAGGCGATCTCCCCTTCCTGCCCGGATTTGAACTCGGTCAGCGGCACCACCCCCAGATCACCTTCGGCACGTGCCTGGTCACAGCAATCTCCGGGAGGGATCGGCTTGCCGTGCGGGCAGGTGGTGGGATGATTGAGCATCGTGCAGACCTTGGTATCAACCCCTTCATGCAGCAGGTGTTCAAACTCGCAGGCCTTGTAATCGCCGGCTTCCCCCCGTATGTTGAGCACGTCCATCATCAGACGCTCCGCCAGGCGGTGGCGGCGAATCGTGGTACGCCCCTCAACCTTCCCCTCCGGCCGGAAATAAACCAGACCCTGCCTGATTTCCACCAATGCACGCCCGGTCAACTCCACATAGGCGGGATCTTCCAGCGGGATCGTGAAGTCCTGCGGATCCAGAGCTGCCAGTTTCTTTTCCTCTACAGCAATCCAGAGCGCCTCCAGGATCTCTTCCGCCTTATCTGACAGTTTCATGCCGCATCTCCTTTGTGAGCATCGTTCTTATTGAATAATTTGCGTATTTTTTTTATCAGTTCAGGTTCTACCGGATTTTTGTAGTTGCAGCGTGGGCAGTGGAGCGAGTAGCAACCCCCTGGACAGCCACCGCAGCCCTTTATCCCATCACTCTCGTCGAAACTGTGTCCGCAAAATCCGCATATCATGCCAGAATACCGGTCATCAGCAGAAAATTGTTCAGAACATAACCGCTGCCGAACGCCAGCAGACTTACGAACAGGCCGATGCCGCCCGCCACCTTCCAGCCGCGCTCCTTCTTCATTACCAGAAACTGGGCCACACAGGGGATGAACAGGGTCAGCGTGACGGCGGCCACCGTCAACTGCCGCGCATCCATCAGCCCCTTGGTCTGCAGGTCATACAGACCGGCGGCGCCGTAATCCCGCCGGAAGAAACCGAAGATGAAGGCCACCGCGGCCTCTTTGGGCAGCCCGATGGAATTCATCACCGGCGTCATGGCAACCACAGCCTTTTCAAAGAATCCGGTCACCTTGCCCAGCCAGAGCAGTATGGAGGCCACCACGAACAATGGCATGATCTCCATGAAATACCACTGCATGCGCGTGTATGTTTTAGTCAGCACATTCGTGAATTGCGGCAATCGCATGGGGGGCAGCTCCATGTAGAACATCGGCGCCTCACCCGGCAGGAGCCGCGCTGCCAACAGACCCACGACCATAAAAATCAACAGCAGACAGACACCCCATACCGCCAATGCCCCGGGAGATTTGGAAAGCAGCGCGATGATCACCCCCAACTGGGCCGAACAGGGGATTGCCAGTGCCAGCAGGACCGTTGCAATGACCCGTTCGCGAACCGTTTCCAGGGTGCGGGTCACCATGGTGGCCATCGTATCACAACCAAAGCCCAGCACCATCGGAATTACCGCCCTGCCGGACATCCCGAAGTACTTGAATACCCTGTCTACCAAAAGCGCCAGGCGCGGGAAATAACCGGTATCTTCCAGAAACGAAAAGAAAATGAAAAAGGTGGCCACGATCGGCAGAATGATGCCGACCGCATATCTGATACCGAGTGTGATGATGCCGTATTCGCCGACTATCAGCTCTTGAAGAATCTCCCAGGGGATCAGGTTCTTGACCAGACCGGTCACCCAGGGGTTGACTATTTCAACAAAAAACTGCTTTTCCAGCAGGTCCACGACCGTGCCAGCACCGAACTCGCCCACAAACTTGTAGAGTCCGAAATACAGCACGATCAGCAGCATCGGGATACCGGTCAGCGGCCTCACCGACCAGTTGGACAACCGCTCGGCCCAGGTTACAACCCGCTTTTCCGGAGCCGTAAATACACCCAGCACAAGTTCCTTGGCGATCTCGTTACGTTCCAGCGACAGATTGAGATGGAAAGAACCGCGGCGCTTGAAGGAAATATCACGGGCCACCTCGGCCAGAGCGGCGTAGCCATCCCCTTCCTGATGACGCACGATCGAGACGATTTCTTCGTCCTGCTGCAGCAGCAGCATCGCCAGCGCACGGCGGGAAAGAATGTACTCACCGGTCATCATGCTGCTGTTTGTGTCGCTCATGCTCGATGGCCCGATGAAGGACCCGGGCGCCATGGGCTGGCCGCAAAGCGTGGCGCTGCACGGCGAGCTGGAACTCTCCAAGCTGATTGCGCAGACGCGTTTGCATACCGGCCTGCTGGGCGCGGTGGGCCTGGCAGTCGCGCTGTGGGCATTCATGAAATACACGGTGCCGGGCTTTGACTTGCGCGCCGTTGGCGCCAATGCCAAAGCCGCGGCTTTTGCCGGCGTGCCGGTCACGCGCACCGTTGTGCTGGTGGCCATGCTCTCGGGCGCGCTGGCCGGGCTGGCCGGCGCCATAGAGGTGGCGGGCCGCACCGGCTACGTGACGCTGGACATGTCGCCGGGTTATGGCTACACCGGCATCGTGATTGCCATGCTGGCGGCGCTCAATCCACTGGGCGTGCTGGCGGCGGGCGTGTTTGTCGCCGGCGTGCTGGTGGGCGCCGACAGCATGAGCCGCGCTGTCGGGGTGCCGACCTACATCGCCGACGTGATCGTCGCGGCCTCGCTGCTTTCGGTGCTGGTGGCGACGCTGCTGACGCAATACCGGCTGGTCTGGCGCCAGCGCACGCCATGAGATTCAAGCAAAAAAGGCCTGTAGCCCAATTGGTACAGGCGCAAACCGCTATATATTTAATAGCAAACAACACTTCTTTGACAAAGGCTG
>JACMKN010000069.1 GCA_014380135.1 Deltaproteobacteria bacterium | reverse complement strand
GGTTCAAGGCGGTAGGTCTCGACTCCATTGTAGGCCTCGGTCTCGATGAAGGTCGGGATGCAGGCGATGACGTACCACGGACCCATGAAACGTACGATGTCGACTTTTTCGACCGTCTTGAGCGGCGGCAGCGAGGCGCTGCAGCCGGCCGCTAACAGCAGAGCGATCGTGAGAACAGCCTGCTTCATGGCTCCACCTCCTTTGGCAACGGCGGCAGCATCGCCTCGCTGGGGCCCTGCGGCTTGCTGAAGATCAACTGCAGCACGCTGGTGAAGCGCTCCGCAAACCCGCCCTCGCAATAGCAGAGATAATATTCCCACATCCTGATAAAACGCTCGTCAAAGCCCAGCTCCCTGACCCGCTCCAGGTTGGCCTGGAAGGCGCTGCGCCATGCCCGCAGGGTGCGGGGGTAGTGCGGGGAGAGGTCCTCCAGGTGCACCAGGCGCAGGTCTGAAGCGCCGGCCGCCGCGTCGGACATGGCATTGAGCGACGGGCAGCAACTGCCGGGAAAAATGTATCGGTTGATGAAGTCGGGGGAGCCCAGATAGCGCCGGTAGGCATGAGCCGGGACGGTGATGGCCTGGATCAAGGCCGCGCCATCGGCCTTCAGTCGCTCGGAGCAGGCCCTGAAGAAGGTCGGCAGGTGGCGGTGGCCGACCGCCTCGATCATCTCGATTGACACCAGCCGGTCAAACTGGCCGCTCAAGGTCCGGTAATCCTGCTGTAACAGGGTAATCCGACTCCCCAGGCCCGCGGCTGCGATCCGCTGCGCCGCGAGATCGTACTGCTGCCGCGAGATCGTGGTGGTGGTGACGTGACAGCCGTAGTGTTGGGCGGCGTGTAGCGCAAAGCCCCCCCAGCCGGCACCTATCTCCAGGATGTGCATTTCGGGGGTCAGGTGCAGCTTGCGGCAGATGAGGTCGAACTTGGCACGGGATGCCTCCTCCAGAGAACTGTCGGCCCGCTCGAAGAACCCGCAGGAATACGCCATGGTCCGGTCGAGAAACAGCCGGTAGAAGTCGTTGCCCAGGTCGTAGTGGGCGGCGATGTTTCTGCGGCTGCCGCTCAGAGTGTTATCGTTGAGCCGGTGCAGCAGGCGACGCAGCGGGGTTGCCAGGCGCGTTAGTCCCCCCTCCAGCTGCTGCTGCGCGCCCTGGTTGCGCACCATGATCTGCACCAGCGCTAACAGGTCGCTGGTGCGCCAAAGGCCGTCCATGTAGGTCTCGGCGGCGGCGATGGTGCCGCCGAAGGCAACCCTCCGGTAAAAATCGTCATGCTGTACCCAAACAGTCGTAATCAGGTGGGAATGGGCTTCACCGAATTCCCAACGTTCCTCGCGATCTATGAAAATCAGGCGGCCCTGCCTGACCGCTTCCAGGCTCTTCAGCACCAGTCCGCGTGCCAAGCGGTTCAACGTGCCGGTCGGGGTTGAGGTGCTCTCTTCGCAGTGACGGCAGATTTGTTCGTTGTCGCTCATGGGTTATAGCTCCCTTTCCTGACATCAAGCTTTTTCGGGTGCGGGCAGAAAGGCGCCCCCTTCAGTTTCAGGCGTAGCGCCTGCCAGTAGATGGCGGCGATTACCTTTGCAGTGATGAACGGCCAGCGCAGCAGCGCTGCTGCCAGGTTGCCACCGGTCAATGCTCGCTGTCGCAGCTGCAGGGAGGCGCTGAAAATCTCCTCGCCCCCGTGCAGGCTGGTCATGCATACAGCCAATCGTTCTCCCGGAAAAGTGAAGCGCCAATCGTAGCTCAGGTCCATCGGCATGAAGGGGGAAACGTGGAACTCCTTATCCAGCTGGAAGGGGTACCACTCCCCGTCACCTGGGCTGTTCCCGACGGCGAAGGCGCGCAGATATTCCTCGCCCCAGGGGGTGTTGTGGATCTCGATCAGGACCGCCTCCAGGGTGCGGCCGTCCTCGGCAAACAGGTAGTAGATGCTGATCGGATTGAAGCAGTACCCCAGATAGCGCAGGTGCGTCAGCAGCCGGATCGGGCCGCCCGGACGGTGACCAAGCTGGCGTTCGACCACGTCACGCACCGCGCAGTCAAGCGGCAGGGTGGCAGGACGCAGGTGATCCGAGCGCCGGAAGCTGGCCCAGTTCGATCCTTCCACCGACCAGAGCCAACGGCCCGCAAAGAGGCTCCCGAGTTCCGCCAGATCGAGATACAGGAAGAACATGCTGTAGCGGAAACTGTGAGCCACCGGGGTCAGTCGCTGGTGGCCCACCTGGCCTGTGTAAAGCCGACTTTCCATCGCTAGAGCCCCTTTCCGAACTGGCGGCAGACCGCCAGGGCGCTGTTGACGCCGTCCTCGTGAAAGCCCCACCCCCAGTAGGCACCGCAGTAGGAGGTGCGGTTCACTCCACTTATCTCGCCCCGCCGCTTTTGGGCCCGGAAGGCAGCGGCCGAGTAGACCGGGTGGTGGTATACCAGGCGGCGGATGACCTTTTCGGGGGCGATGACCTCCGGGCTGTTGAGAGTCACGCAAAAATCGACCGGCGCGGAGATTGACTGCAGCAGGTTCATCCAGTAGGTCAGCGCCACGCTCCCCTGCTCGCTGCGCGGCAGGTGGCAGTTCCAACTGGCGCGCGCCGTGGCAATGGAGGGGAGCAGTCGGCTGTCTGTGTGCAGTACGGTCGCGTTTTCCTGATACGGTATGGCTCCCAGCAGTTCGCGCTCGGCATCGGAGGGGTCAGCCAGCAGCGACAGCGCCTGGTCGCTGTGACAAGCCATGATGACGTGGTCGAAGCTCTCCGTTTCTCCTTGGCACGGCACCACACTCACCCGGCCGTTGAAACGCTGCACCTTTGCCACGGGTGCCGAGAGGCGCACCCTGTCGCGGAAGGGCCGGGATAGCGGCTCGACATACTGCCGCGACCCGCCTTGTACCGTCCGCCAGGTCGGCTGGTCGACCAGGTTCAGCATGCCGTGATTGGTGAAGAACCGGACGAAGGCTGCAGCCGGAAACTGCAGGAACTGCCCGGGGTCGGCCGACCAGACCGCCGCCCCCATCGGGAGCAGGAACTTTTCGATGAACATGCCTGAATATCCGCGGCTGCGCAGGTACTCGCCCAGCGTCAGGTCCATGTCGCTGCTGTCATAGAGTTCCGGGCAAGCGCGCTTGAAACGGAGAATGTCCAGCAGCATGCCCCAGAAGGGGGGGGCGAGCAGGTTTTTGCGCTGGGCGAAGAACGTGTCGAGGCTGGTGGCGCAGTACTGGAGTCCGCTGGTTGCACAGGCGACGGAAAGGCTCATCACGCTCGGCTGGGAGGGGACCCCCAGTCGCGCCAGCAGCTTGATAAAGTTTGGGTAGGTGTGCTCGTTGAACACGATGAAACCGGTGTCTACCGGGTAGGTAATGCCGTCATGCACCACATCCAGCGTGTGGGTGTGTCCGCCCAGGTAATCACCGGCCTCGAAGAGCGTAATCGCGTGCTCCCCGCTCAACAGATGCGCCGCCGTCAGTCCGGATATGCCGCCTCCGATTATGGCAATCTCCATGAATCACCACCCCCCCGGTTTCCCGGAATTACTTCGGAATCTGCTCAGGCAGGTGCGTCCAGTATAACTTGATTTCTGGGGGTCAGTACCCTGCGGACCGTTCGGCATATCGGTGCTCGTCGACTATGCCCATCCTTCCCGAGAACCAGGCACCTTTAGCGGCGTTCCCAGACACGCAGGATGTCGACTGGCACCTCAGGCTTAGCGCAGCCACTTTGACATCAGAGCGGCAAAGCAGGTTGTTACTGCACACAGTAGGCAGCCCCAGCAGATATCGACCCAGACCATCTTCACCGGCCAGCGCTCAAGTGTGGACATGTTGGTCATATCGTATACCCCGTAGACCACCAGTCCGAAGAGGGCCCCCCATCCCAGTGACGACGCCACCAGATGAGCCGGCTCGACTCTCGGGAGGGCAAAAAGCACGATGCCCAGCGGCAGCAGCAGATAGACGATGGCAGCGGCCCAGTAAACAGGCTTGATGGTTCTGCCCCGTACCCGGGCATACGGCCCGAGTTCGGAAAGGTAAAAACCCTGCATCACTTTGGCCAGCCAGAGGTAATCGAGCAGCAGTGTGCAGGGAAGGCAGAACAGGTAGATTGCGATGGCGTGCAGCATGTCAGACTCCTCCAGCTTTGGGTGGCATTGGGAAAAAGGAGCTGGTGCGGCGCTTGTACTCCTGAAAATCGGCGCGCCCTTCATATGGTTTTTCCAGCATCGGGATGCCGGAAACCTTGAGGATAAGGATCGTGATGGTGAGCGGCCCGACGACCGTCATCCACCCCCCCGGCAGGGGGAGCGCCATCAGCCAGATCCCCCACCAGAGGGTCACCTCGCCGAAGTAATTGGGGTGGCGGGTGTAGCGCCAGAGCCCCGTCGTCATCAGCTTTCCTTTGTTGCGTGGGTCCCGGATAAAACGGAGCAACTGCCAATCGCCAACGGTCTCGAAACAGAATCCGGATAGCCAGAGTGCCAGGCCGAGGAGATCCAGCAAGCCCAGAGGCACGGCTGGTGACGCGTTGGCATAGACTACCGGCACGGCCACCAGCAGGAGCAGAAAGCCCTGCAGCAGGAAAACCTGCAGAAACGAGCGCAGCACGAACCAGCGGCCCCACTCCTCGCGCCACTTCCGGTAACGCGGGTCCTCTCCCCTGCCCCGGTTGCGATTGTGGATATGCAGGGCCAGCCTGATGCCCCAGGCCAGCACCAGGGCTGAAACCAACAGCCCCCGCAGCGGGTAGCCCTGGCCGGCGACCAACGAGACGGCTGCCGCCAGGATGAACCCCAAACCCCAGGCGACATCAGCGATATCGTTACGACCTCGGACTTGGGCGGCTACGAACCAGCCGATCATATAGACCAGGACACTGCCGGCAGTTATGAGGAAAATCAGCAGCATGACGAACCTCTCCGTTCATAGCCTGACCTTAACGTCATGAACTGAAACCATATTCGGTGACATGCTGAAACCGATTCGCCAGGTAGATCCGCAGCAGGGCGCAACCCGGCGCGCGGCAAATTCTGCCAGATCAGGATGCTTTCCCAGGTATAGGTCGAAGGCTGATTGCTTTGCCGCACCTTGCAGCTCTTCGGCGGCGTCGAGGACGGTGGGCGGCAGCCGCCTGGCTTAAGTCTGCCACGGTGAAACTGGTGCAGATCCGGTGTTGCCACAAAGGCAACCAGATTGGGATAGGGCCCGGCTCCGGTGTCTGTGGCAAGAACTGCCAGTTGCTGTTCGGCACACAGTTTGTCCAGAACTTTCCTGTCCTCTGAAGTATCGTTCATGGCGTCCGGTTCTCCTCTTTGTCATTAGGCCCTGGCAGTCTGCGTGTACCCAGCAGGAGCCTGGTTACACCTTCTCGTGGATTCCAGCGCCGCAACTGGATCAGCAGGAACAAGGCCATGGCGATGTTGCCCAGGGCGGCGATCAGTATGAACCAGAGAGCGCCCTTTGCCGTGGACCGTTCCCGCCAGGCCACCCAGAGCCAGAAGAACAGGAAGCCGCAGTAGGCGTCGGCCAGGGTGGCGCGGAACCAGGAGGCGGGCCACAACTCGCGCGTGGCACTGACGATATCCTGCTGGAGCGATGCGCTCACGGTGACGTACAGCATGAGCGCCAGCACGGCCAGGCAGACTGTGGTCAGGAAGGTTTTCATCTCAGCGCTCCCGCAGCAGGCCGCGCTTCAGCTTTTCGTCAATCGGTTCGCGCCCCAGCCAGATGCCGAAATAGGCCGCGGCGAAGTCGGCGCCTTCGATGACCACCAGTGGAGCGCCGTTCAGGGCCAGTTCCGTCCCCTTGCCCGGCAGATAGGTCAATGCATAGCGGTCCCCTGGCTTTACATCACGGTAGACCGCGTTGATCCGGTCAATCCTGCTGCGCAGTCGGGCAAGTTCGGCCGGTGTCTGGTTCCGTTCCAGGGTCGGCTCGGCCCCTTTGCCGAAATCAGGGCCTTTGATCGGCACCAAATAGTTAAGTTCCAGACGCTTTGGTACGTCTGACAGGACCAGACCCGGTTCGACCCCCTTCGGAAGGTAGAGCGCCGCCACGTAAGCCTTGATGACTTTCAGGTAGCGCAGCAGGGCGGAGTTATGCAGGGAAAGTGCGACCGGTCCGGCCTGGGCGCTTTCGGCAAAGGTCACCTTTTCGATGGTCAGTGCGTGCAGGCAGGGGGGGTACGGTGCGCTAAGCGCTGTCAGGACCAATGTTGCGAAGGCGAGGCGAAGGGTTGTATTGCTTATGGTCATGGCAACTCCTCCATAAAACATAAGACAGTCATAACAGAGCTCGCGATAAACGCAAACAATGGAGATATAATGTCACTGCGACAACGTCCTAAAAGGATCGGGACCATACCAGATCTGACGCGCAAAGCCATCTGGATGCGCTCTGCTTCACGTAACGGTTATTCTGATCTTGGCAAGAACCGCCGGCGCCTGGAAGATATCCGCAGTCAGTTCACAGCATCCGGGGAAAACGATGAGTATGATGATTGATCTGATGGAACGGGGCCTGCTACCGGATGCGGTCATCAGGCGTGGCATCAGGCTGCTTTTGCAAAGACGACTGAGGGACGAGAATCGTGGTGACACCGAGGTTGAGCGCGAGCGGCAGCGCGAGTTTTTCGCCACCTTGAGGAAGAGTCCGTTGGCTGTTGAGACCAGCGCAGCCAATGAACAGCACTACGAATTGCCTCCCGCCTTCTTCTCCCAGGTACTGGGTCCGCGCCGCAAGTACAGCAGTTGTCTGTACCCGGACGGAGTAACGACCCTGGCTGCTGCCGAGGAGGCCATGCTGGAGTTGACCTGCCGCAGAGCGGGACTTGATGACGGCATGGACATCCTGGAGCTTGGATGCGGCTGGGGCTCGCTGACGCTCTGGATGGCCGAGAAGTACCCGGCCGCCCGCATTACGGCAGTTTCCAACTCTGCTTCGCAGCGCGAGTTCATAGAATCTGTTTGTCGTGAAAAGGGGCTTGGCAACGTCCGGATTGTTACTGCCGACATGAACTATTTCTCCACTGACAGCAGCTTCCACCGGGTAGTCTCTGTCGAAATGTTCGAACACATGCGCAATTATGGCGAACTGCTGCGCCGCATTTCCGGCTGGTTGAAGCCAGAAGGACGCCTGTTCGTCCATATCTTCTGTCATCACGACCTGGCTTATTTCTTTGAGACCGAGGGCGAGGGCAACTGGATGGGGCGCTATTTCTTCACCGGAGGCATCATGCCTTCCGACCACCTGCTGTTCTACTTTAACGATCACCTGCGTGTCGGGGAACACTGGCGTGTCAATGGACTCCATTACCGGCGGACCTGCGAGGACTGGCTCAAGCTTCAGGACGCACGCAGGGAGCAGATTATGCCGATCCTGCGGGAGAGTTATGGCGACCAGGCGGAGCTCTGGTTTCAGCGCTGGCGTGTGTTCTTCATGGCCTGCTCCGAGCTGTTCGGGTATAACGACGGCAACGAATGGTTCGTCGGTCACTACCTATTGGTAAAGGCCAATTGATATCCTTCAGAGGAGGGGCCAGATGCCCTTGGAAAAACTGGAGCGGCAACAGATCATTCCAATCACGCTCACCGAGGCTTGGAGCTTCTTTGGCCGGCCGGAGAACCTGGCGGATATCACCCCTCCTTCACTTGGCTTTCGGGTCACATCTTCACCACAGGGGGCCATGTACTCCGGCATGATCCTCACCTACAGCGTCCGTCCCCTCCTGGGGCTGACGCGCCCCTGGGTGACTGAAATCACTCATTGCCGGGAACCATACTTCTTCGTCGACGAGCAGCGCCTCGGCCCTTATCGCTTTTGGCACCACCAGCACCATTTCCGGGAGGTTGCGGGGGGCGTGGAGGTGCGGGACCTGGTCCACTATATACTTCCATTCGGCTTCTTGGGGCGGGTGGCATCGGGGACGGTGAGGCGTAGGCTGGCGGCCATCTTCGACTTTCGCCGCGAGACGGTGCAGCAGCGGTTCAATAAACTCAGGGGGTAAGGAGGAGAAATGATGAAGGGCTTCGGCTACATCCAAAACAGGCGGGGATCCTAAAGGGATAGTCTGCGCCGCACTTGAACTTGTTGCAGAAAACGGCCTACACGGGACGAGGCGTTTTGCATGAACCGTTCTCCATAGAAATACCGAGCCGTCGCGCCACCTGGCGGCGAATTTCCCCCTCGGGCAGCAGGTTGGCAAAGAATGCCCGCGTGGCCGAGTCGTCGAAGGCGGCCTCGCGTAGCGGCAGCAGCCGCGACAGCGGCAGGGCGCCGGATCGAGCCAGATACTCCCCGTCATACCGGAAGCTGAGCCTGGCGGTGTCCTGGGCCAGTTCGCCTGCCAGCTGGCCGTTCCAATAGACTTGCAGAGTGACCGACATCTAGCGCTCCTTGAAGGGGTCGGCGGACCGCGGAAAGACATACAGCTCAAGCCCCATTTTCTGCAGGACCTGCAGGGTCTTCCCCAGCTCCGCTGTCTCCTTCCCGTTCTCCAGCTGGGAAAGAATCTTGGTAACGGACTGCTGCATAACCAGGATCGTTTCGTTGTGGCAGTTGAGGATTTCCTGGTCCGTCATTCGGGCCACTTCCGGTCCGATTTCCAAATTCACACCACCCACGGTGGGATCACGATAGGCAATATCCGCATAGTCGCCGTTTCGGGTAATGACAACTTCATCGAGGGTCGCGATGTGTGGTTTTTTCCTGCGTGGCATGCTGTCACCCCCTTGGGACGGCCCGATGTCCCTGGAGACTGTTGTTGCGGAACAGCAATATCACCAGTGTCAAGATCTGCGTTGCGAAGCAAAAAAGACACTCACGGGTTGAAGCCCATCTTCATTGCTGAAATTATTTCAATTTTCTCGCTTCCTGCCACGCGGCAAACTCGGACGGGCGAAGGCGATAGCGGGCGATGATCCCTTGGTGCAGGCGCTTGATCTCATCCTGGACCATTTCCACAAAAGCCGCCCGCTCGCCCCCGTCAATATTCTCCTCAGCGTACCGCTCCACGGTCAGAAGAAAATCGGGCTGCTTTTTGCGGACAATATCCGCTTCCAGTTCATGCAGTTGGCTACGGTAGCGTAACCGCAGTGGCTCGGGCTGGGCCAGACTCTTGCGAATGACGACATATTCCTTGGCCGAGCGCTCATAAGCCCAAACGAACAGATCACGCAGCAGTTCCAGCCGATTCATTTCGTACACCCCAAGCATCGCATCGATGTAGGCACGCTCCGGAACATCGATAAATGTCAGAGGGGACAGGTTTTGCTTGATCAAGGGAATATTGGCGCCAAGCCGGGAAACCCGTTTGTTCACGTCCTCGAAAGGCTGCAAATAGGGGATATGAACCATAATGAAAAATGCCTGTTCAAAAGGATCGCGGATGTCGCCAGCCTTGCGAAGTATCTCGTAAAAGCATTCCTCGATGATCTGAGGCACTGCAAGAGGCACGAAAACGGTGCCGCCGATCTGAACAGGGTGGGAACGCAAGCGTCCGCTGGCGTCAGGGTCTGGCATCAGGTTTTCCGACAGCAGACCGTGAAGGTTCAGGAATGTGTGCGCATCGAACCCAATGGTTGCGGCATCGTCCACCAACAGTTCGATGGCCGCCTTATGGTTGAGGACCAGCTGGGCATCCTGCGCATCCTTCCCCTCGGGATAACGGCCGAACTCGATCAAATTCTGCGTGTCGAGGCGGGAGTAGGGCGGTAGTGTTCGGAGGTGGAATTACGGTAGGTATTCTGTCGCAAACTGTCGCGAATTGCAAAGCCGTTTTGTCGCGAACTGTCGCGATTGGTGTGGGAAATGACCTATTTTCGATGAAGACTTGCGGTCAGGCGGAGGGGCTCATCAGCGACAGACCCTTCAGGTTAGGGAGCGCGCGTTGGATGCACTGAAAAAGGCGAGAATTTCAGTTCTAAGCCAACGAGCATAAAAAAAGGCACTCACGAGTTACCGTAAGTGCCTGATTTTTTATGGTGCCCAGAGACGGAATCGAACCGCCGACACGAGGATTTTCAATCCTCTGCTCTACCGACTGAGCTATCTGGGCAAGAGACCAACTTTATACTTCGATTATCGAATTGTGTCAACCTCTTTTTTAACTTTGTCTTTCATTTGAGCGAATGATTTCCGACAGATCTCACCTTACCCCGTCATACGCCCGAAG
>JACMKN010000068.1 GCA_014380135.1 Deltaproteobacteria bacterium | reverse complement strand
GCCACCGGGTGCTCCGGGGCCGCTTTTCCTTGGGGCGCCGCTGCGACCGGCCGGTTTGCGGAGGGTCGTCGTCGGCTCATGCCCGGCGATCTGCAGTTCCGGCAGTTTCTTGCCGATGAAGCGCTCGATGCGCTCCAGATAATTGCGTTCGCCGGCCGATGCAAAGGAGATGGCGATGCCGGTCGCTCCGGCGCGGCCGGTGCGGCCGATACGGTGGACATAGTCCTCGGCGAAGCGCGGCAGGTCAAAGTTGATGACATGGCTGACGCCGGAAACATCCAGGCCGCGGGCTGCCACGTCGGTGGCCACCAGCAGACGGATACCGCCGCGGCGCATGCGATCGATGGTCTTGTTGCGGGCCATCTGGGTCATATCACCATGCAGGGCGGCGGCCGGATAGCCGTTGCGGGAAAGTTCACGGGACAACTCGTCGGCATCACGCTTGGTGGCCGAGAAGATGATGGCGCGGGTCAATTCGGCGGTGCTGACCAGATGGTTCAGCAGCTCTTTTTTGTGATTGAGGTTGTCGGTCACGTGCAGGCGCTGCTCGATCAGGGCGTGGGAGTCGGTGCGCACGGCCAGCTCGACCCGTTTCGGATCACGCAGCATTTTTTCTGCCAGCTTGGCGATCTCGCCGCCCATGGTGGCGGTGAACATGACGGTCTGACGATCGGAAGGGGCACGGGAAACGATCTTGTTGATATCTTCGCTGAAACCCATGTCGAGCATGCGGTCGGCTTCGTCCAGAACCAGCATTTCCAGGCGATCGAGGCGAATGCTGCCGCGCTCAAGATGATCCACCAGTCGGCCGGGTGTGGCGACGATGATGTCTACCGGAGCGGAGAGCAGACGCAGCTGCTCGCGGTAGGGCATGCCGCCCAGCAGTGTGCCGCAACGGGGACGGATGCCGCGGCCGTAGCCACGGGCAGATTCCATGACCTGGCCGGCCAGCTCGCGGGTCGGCGCCAATACCAGGATGCGGGGACCTTTACCGGGCAGGGCCGATTTAACAGTCAGGCGCTCCAGGGCTGGCAAAACGAAGGCGGCGGTTTTGCCGGTGCCGGTCTGGGCTGTGGCGATCACGTCGTGGCCGGCCATGACCAGCGGAATGGATTGTTCCTGGATGGGGGTCGGATTTGTGTAGCCGCAAGCGGTGATGGCCGACAGGATGGCCGGATTGAGGCCGAGTTCTTCAAACGTCATTGATGATTCCTTTTCTGGGAGCGGTGTAAAGGGACAAGCGCACACGGACCGAGGAATCAAACAGATGATTCCGGGAAAGGATAACAGTAACGTGCGGGCAGACAATGAACCTTCGCCTGCCAGACGGTCTGCTTGTTTCAATAAAGGGATTGAATATGCAGGGGGGCAGATTGCGATGATTAAAAGAGAAGCAGCGGACACCATACCGCTCCTTCGTTTGTGTACAGCAATTCGTCACCATAGAGATGCGGCATCCAAAATGCAAGCAAAAAATCAGACAAAAAGAACTAATAGCGTATACAGCTCGACTCGGCACTTGTCTAACCGTTCCGCATCGTGTTAACGTACCCCTAAAATCGCCAACATATTCATTTACTCAGCCGGGCCTGAAACCGGACTTGTGCACACACAAGAGGAGCAATTCGTGACAAAACAATACATCAGCGACATAAAAGATCGCGATTCAATCAACTCGGTATTTTTGGTCAAGGACAAGGTCATGGCCATGGCCAAGAACGGCAAACCTTACATGAACCTGCGCCTGATGGACAAAAGCGGGGATATTGACGGCAAGATCTGGGATAACGTGGAAGCGATTGACAAGCAGTTCGACAAGGACGACTTCGTCTGCGTCAGGGGCAAAGCCTCGGTCTATCTGAACAAAATGCAGGTGGTGATTGCCGAGATCAGCAAAATCCGTGAGGAAGAGGTGTCCCTGGCCGATTTCCTGCCCGTATCGCCCCGCAGTATTTACGAGATGCGGCAGGAACTGCTTGATGAGGTGGCCGCCATCGGCAACCCGCACCTGCGGGGGCTGATGCAGGCATTTCTGGCCGATGAGTCATTCATGAAGCAATACTGTGCAGCCCCGGCCGCCAAGGGCATGCACCACGTCTATCTGGGGGGACTGCTGGAACACTCGCTGGCGCTGGTAAAGCTGGCCAATGTCATTGTGCCGCTCTACGCTGGCATCAACAAGGATCTTCTGATAACAGGGGCGCTGCTGCACGATGTCGGCAAGATCCATGAAATGAGCTTTGAACGGGCCATAGACTATACCGACGCCGGCAAACTGCTGGGGCATATCACGATCGGGGTCGAACTTGTGGAGGATAAAATCCGCCTGGTGGAGGGTTTCCCGCGCGAGCTGTCCCTGCTGCTCAAGCACATGCTGCTTTCCCATCACGGCCAGTACGAATACGGTTCTCCCAAACGCCCCAAAACGGTCGAGGCCACCATCCTGAACTATCTGGACGACATGGATTCCAAAATCAACGGCATTCAGACCCACATTGCCAAGGAGAACGTTTCCAGCTCGCGCTGGACCGCCCATCACCGGCTGTATGACCGCTATTTCTTCAAGTGCAACGGAATGGACGAAGAGCAGCAGGTGGAATGCCTGCAGGATGAGACCTGTCAGATGCCGAGTGAAGAACCACCCGCGCCCCCGGTCGCCAGGCCGGAGCGGCAGGCTTTCAACAATCAGCCGCTGAAGGGGCTGGAAAATCTGAAGCTGTTTTAACCCCCGCTTCGACTCCGCTCAGCGCACGAACGTTCCCTGAGCGGAGTCGAAGGGAATTGATACTTGTTCAGACCCCCACCAGCCCCCGCAGCAGTTCCAGATTGACCATATCCATCTCGTCATTATCCCCCTTGGGGGTCTCCAGGATCTTCGGAACGTTGGTGAAGCGCGGATCATTGAGGATGAAACGAAACGGGTTGAGCCCCAGCGTACCCTGCCCGATGTGCTCGTGGCGATCGACGCGCGAGCCGAGCCCCTTCTTGGAATCATTGAAGTGGAAACATTGCAGCCGCTGCAACCCGATCAGGCGCTCGAACTGCTCCATCGTGTCGCGGTAGCCCTCTTCCGTAGCGGTATCGTAGCCGGCCGCAAAGGTGTGGCATGTGTCGAAACAGACCCCGAACTTGTCCGGAAAACGCGAACCGTTGATAATCGCGGCCAGCTCCTCAAAGGTCCGCCCCAGATTGCTCCCCTGACCGGCGGTCGTCTCGACCAGCACCCGCCCCTCGAATTGTGGAACCTCCTCAAACAATTGATCGAAGGCAGCAATCACCCGCTCCAGCCCGGCCTGGGGGGGATCACTCAGGTGCGAGCCGGGATGCATGACGACCTTGGCGATGCCGAGCCGGGCACAGGTTTCCAGCTCATCACGAAAGGCCGCCAGACTCTTGTCGCGCGTTTCGCCCGGTGACGAAGCCAGGTTGATCAGATAGATATCGTGGGAGATGATCTCGTGCAGGCCCGAGGCGGCAAACTTCTGCCGGAACAAGGCGGCATCGGCTTCACTGACCGGCTTGCCCTTCCACTGGTTGGAGTTACGGGTGAAGATCTGCAGTACGCCGCAACCGGCGGCAACGGCCCGGTCTATGGCCAGGTGCAGGCCGCCGGCGATCGACATATGGGCGCCAAGATAATCATTCATGGAAAGCCTCGTTTTATTTTTAGAAATTCAGATCAAGTCAATATAGCTGCCGTAGAAATGCACATCAACCTCTTCACCGGCCGCAAAGTTTTCGCTGTCGGCGGGCAGGATCGCCAGGGCGTCCGCTTCGACCATGGTCCTCAGGATGGCGGTCTGCTGACTGCCGGCCGACGACGCCAGCCAGCGGCCGTTCTCACGATCCAGTCTAATCCTCACGATCTGGATCTTGCCCGGCTTCTTTTTCAGACCCTCGCGCAGCACGGCCTTGAAGAGCGGCCGCAGCACCCGAGTATGCCCCAGCATCTTCAGCAGGGCCGGACGTACGAACTCCTCGAAGGTTATCATCGTCGAAACCGGGTTGCCCGGCAGCGAAAAGACCGGTGTCGTGCCATGCATCGCAAAGGCGGTCGGCCCGCCCGGCTTGATCCCTACCTTCCAGAACAGCTGCCTGGCGCCCAGTTCCTCCAGCACATCCCGTACAAAGTCGCAGTCACCGGCCGAGACGCCGGCCGAGGTGATCAGCACATCAGCCTTCAGCCCTTCACGCAGCATTTCCCGGTGGCTGTCCAGGTTGTCCCGGGCGATGCCGATGATGCGGGGAATGGCGCCGGTTTCCAGCACCGCCGCCGCCAGCGAGAGAGTGTTGCTGTTGACGATTTCACCCGGTCCCGGAGTTCTCCCCAGCTCGACCAGTTCATCACCGGTGGACAATATCGCCACGACCGGACGGCGGAAGACCGGAACCAGCGCCATGCCGAAGGTTGACAGCATGTTTACTTCCGGCGGGCGGATGAGAGTGCCGGCACGGACAAATATCTCACCGGCCTGCACGTCCTCCCCGCGGCTGCGGAGATGCTGTCCGATGACGACTTTTTCGTTCAGCGTGACCAGCTGCTTCCCATCGTCGGTCTCCTCCACCGGCACCACAGCGTCGCATCCGGCCGGTGTCGGCGCGCCGGTCATGATCCTGACCGCGCAGCCCGCTTCGACGACGACCCCCTCGGCCCTGGCTCCGGCCGGCAGGAAACCGGTTACCTTCAACTTGCAGGGAATTTCCGTACAATCCGCGCTGCGCACCGCATAGCCATCCATGGCCGAATTATCCCACAGCGGCATATCCCACGGGGCACTCACATCTTCCGCCAGCATCCGGCCGGTGGCATCCAGCAGCTGTATCCTTTCGACACCACAGCTGCTCACGCTGGAAAGTATGATACTGCGCGCCTCTTCAAAAGAAACCATGACGTTTACTCCTTTCAATAGAACGTGCAGAATAGCCGGAAGATTGCAAAAACACAATATGATTGCCAAGCCGCCCCCGTTGGGTATAATGGCGCATCTTGCGCGGGGTTGGGAGAGGGCGGCATGAAACTGTCACAGGAAGCAAAAGTCGGCTTGTTCTTTGTTTTAAGTCTGGCCCTTTTCGGCATCATGCTGGAGGTAGGCAACCACTGGAAACTCTTCGACCACGGCATACCCTACAAGGTCTTCCTGCCTTCCTCGACCGGGCTTAAAGTCGGCGACACGGTCAAACTGGCCGGTGTCGAGGTCGGTACCATTTCGAAAATATCGGTTCTGGACGACAAGGTTCAGATCGATTTCGAGGTCAATCCCGGGACGCACATCAAGCAGGACTCCGCCGCCGGAATCCGCATGTCAAACATGCTGGGGGGGCAGTTTCTGGGGCTCTCATTCGGAACTCCCGGCAGTCCCGATCTGCCAGCCGGCAGCACCGTCAAACAATCGGAATCGGCCAGTGTTGACTCCTTGCTGGACAACGTTGGCGGCCTGACCCGGGATGCCAAACAGCTGATCATCGATCTGAACCGCAACCAGAACGAGGTCATGGGCAAGATCGCCGCCATGCTGGATGAAAACCGGAGCGCTGTGCATGATTCCCTGACCGGCCTGTCCAGCATTACCGCCAAGCTCGACCGGGGCGATGGTTCCCTGGCCCTGCTGCTGAATGACAAATCCCTCTACAACGATGTAACAGCCCTGACCGGCAGCCTCAAGGTGGTCAGTGCCAAACTGGAGCGGGGAGAAGGTACGATCGGCAGACTGATGAACGAGGAAGAACTCTACGATCAGGCGATTTCAGCGGTCAAGGGCATCAACGACAGCATGAAGAACTTTTCCGAGATCGCCCAGCGCATCAACAGCGGCGAAGGGACGGCCGGCAAGCTGGTCAATGACCCGGCCCTCTATAACGAACTGCGCGAAACGGTTGTCAACCTGAAGGAGATCACCCGCAAGATCAACAGCGGCGAAGGGACGATCGGTAAAATGGTCAATGACGACAAACTCTACCGCGATGCCCTGGCGACCCTCAAAAAGACCGAAAAGGCGATGGAGGGGCTGCAGGATACCGGCCCGATCTCGGTCATCGGCAGCGTAATCGGGACCCTGTTCTGATACTCACTTTGAAACAGCGGATAACGGCAGAGAGCTCAGGGCCTGCCCAAGTTCATGTATCTTGTAAGGTTTGGCGATCGCCATGCTGAAACCATAGGTAGCATAGTTGGCCATGATCGGATCACTGGAATAACCGCTCGACACAATCAGGCAGGCCTCCGGATTGATAGCAAGAATCTGCCGGGCCGCCTCCTTGCCCCCCATGCCCCCCGGGATCGTCAGATCCATGATAACCGCTGCAAATGGTGTCCCCGCCTGCAGGGCGGATTTATAATGCGCTATGGCCTCGTGCCCGTCTCCGCAGGTTGTCACCCGGTAACCCAGATAGGTCAGCATTTCGGAAGCGAGTTCCCTGATCATCTCCTCGTCGTCCATGACAAGGATTGAGCCTCCCCCCTGACCGCCGGCGATATGCCTGGCCGTGTCTTCCTCGGGCATTGACCCGATTTCGCCGATCGAAGGCAGATGGATTGTGAAGACCGACCCCCTGCCCACCGCCGAACTGACAGAGATATTTCCGCCATGCCTGTCGATAATTGAACGGGCCAAGGAGAGTCCAAGCCCGTTTCCAGCCACTTTGGAACTGAAATAGGGCGTAAAGATTTTTCTCAGATTTTCTTCGGTAATTCCGCAGCCCTGATCGGCAAATGATATTCTGATGTACGTGCCGGCCGGAAGCGACCAGCTGTTAGAATCGGCCAGGGTATCGTTCCGGGCCGTGATTGTCAGCATCCCGCCGCCCGGCATGGCCTGTGCTGCGTTGATGATTATGTCGCTGAAAGCCTGCCCGATCTGGCCTGCATCCGCCTGGATGGCATGAATCGAATCGGAGATATCCACGCCCACCCTGATATTTGACTCCACTGGCAGCCGCGAGACAATTTCATCCACCAGTTGCGGTATTGAAACAATCATTTTGACCGGCTCTCCGCCTTGCCCGAAAGTCAGCAGCTGGCGGGCAAGCTCTCCCGCCCGCAACGAGGCTTTCTCTGCTTCCAGCAGCGGCTTGTACGATTTGTGCACGGGATCCAGAAACATCTGCGCATATGAGATATTTCCGATTATGCCGGTCAGTATGTTATTGAAGTTGTGGGCAATGCCGCCGGCGAGAAGTCCCAGGGATTCAAGTTTCTCCCTGGTGGCCAGCTGATCGCGCAGCAGTTCCTGCTCGGTGATGTCCTGTGAGCTCCCGTAGCGCAGCAGTTCATTCGCGGAATCTCCCGGCCGACAATAACAGGACTCCTGAATCCAGCGGACAGCACCGCTCTTGGTAATGATTCTGAATTTTGTCGTATATTTTTTTCCCGGTACCAGATCATTGAGAAAGCCGGGGACGCGTTCGGAATCATCGGGATGCACAATACTCCTCCAGCTGCCCATCTGATAAAACGCATCAATCGAATAGCCGGTGATGGTTTCAACCGCTCCCGCCATCCATTTGAGCTGAAAGTCGGACGTACCGCAACGGGAACAGCTGTAGACATAGTCTGATGTGATCGAAGTCAACAACCGGTAGCGCTCCTCACTGCCCCTCAGTGCCTCTTCCGCCTGTTTGCGTTCCAGCTCGCTTGCTGCACGCAACGCAACCAGCTTCAGAACCGACTCGGCCAGACCGGAATTGGCCAGCGGCTGCCGCCCTATAACCGCAATCAGGCCGACCGGCTGTCCGTCGTGACTCCACAAAGTTGTTCCGATATAACTTTCGGCCCGCAGCTCCCGAAGCGCCGCATCTTTGGGAAACAGCTTGCTCACATCCCTTGGAAAGATGCAGATCGTTTTGCCGACCACGTCTCCGCATGGGGTATCCTTCAGAGCATATTGCAGGTTGTCCTCGAATATTCCATCGTGATAAACAGCCAGCGTATGGGCTTCCAGCCCATCCCCCTGCAACCGGTCGATACAGACATAATCCATTTCCAGACAGCGGGCCAAGTGGCGGGCCAACAGCTCGAAAAAACTTTCACCTGATTCGAGAGAACCGCTCTGCAGCAGAAACAACAGGGTTTCCTCGATCAGTTTGCGTTCGGTTATGTCGCGGGCGATGCCGAACAGGGCGGTCACATGGCCGTCTTCAGAACGTAT